>CAZMXH010000647.1:0-1502 GCA_964570165.1 uncultured Actinomycetes bacterium | reverse complement strand
GGTGGCGTCGCCCTGGCTATTCATGGGCATGCCCACCGCGGCACCGAGCACGGCACCACCCCCGGCGGAGTGCCCGTACGTAACGTCGCCCAGCACGTCATCGGTGCCCCATACCGCGTCTACCACCTATCCCACCACGGCGCCGGTTGGCGTCTCGACCCACCGGAACCCGCCGGTCTGCCAACCGCAACACCATAAAGGGCACTGCGATGTGCCCGACCACGACCCTCGGCGAGGAGCCACCACATGCCAGGCAGCCGGGGTATCGCCAGCGGTCCGCGACGGTCTCCCGCCTCTGGCTGTCGCGGATCCGCTCTTCGCCGAGCTGTACGCCACCTGGCGAGACAGTTGCCCGACCGCTGCTGGTGACGCCGGCAAGCCGACTCGTCGTCGACCCCGCGAACCCGGCCAGCAGGGAAGAACGTAGCCAGATACGCACCGGTGGAGGAGATCAGCAACGTACCGCTACCGGTCTGCCGGGCCACGGGCGTGACGGCATGGCTGTTGTCGGCAGCCGTCGCAGACGCCCGCGGCTCCGCGGTCCGTATGCCCCGGTAAGCCTTGCGATCAAACCGTGAAGGGAGCTTGATAATGTCAACGGGAGAGCTGGTTCCTGTCTTCGCGGGCGAGCCACCGCCATCGGAGTGGTCCGCGGCGGTGTTTCTGGCGGGTCCTAGTCCGCGGAGCCCGCAGGTTGATTCCTGGCGACCCGAGGCGGTCGACCAGCTGCGCCGGCAATGGGCCGTCGAGGGAACGCTGGTGGTCTTCATTCCCGAGCCCCGAGACGCGGAGTGGCCGCCGGACTATATCGACCAGGTGGGCTGGGAGGAGGAGTGTTTGCACTTGGCCGACGAGATTCTGTTCTGGGTTCCGCGGGACCTCGACCTACTCCCCGCCTTCACCACCAATGTGGAGTTCGGATTCTGGTGCGATTCGGGAAAGGTCGTCTTTGGGGCTCCGCCCGAGGCACCGAAGAACCGTTATCTACTCCACCACGCCGAGCGGTGCAAGGTTCCGACGGCGACGGCATTGGCCGATACGGTTCGGTTGGCGCTGGCGCGGATAGGTGAAGGGGCGCGGCGCGGCGGCGCGGAGCGGCAGGTGCCGCTGCTGGTGTGGCGGACCCGTGGTTTCCAGCAGTGGTACTCCGCACTGCGGACAGCGGGTAACGAGCTGCGGGGAGCACGGTTGGAGTGGACATTCCGGGTGGGCCCTACGCGCGGGGCGGTGTTCTACTGGGCGCTTCACGTCCAGGTTCATGTGGCGGCCGAGGATCGGGTCAAGGACAACGAGGTGGTGATCTGCCGACCGGATCTCAGCACCGTGGTGCTCTACCACCCGGCCGCCAGGTGGGACGACACGGTGGTGGTGCTGGTCCGCGAGTTCCGGGCCCCGGCCCGCACCCCGAGCTGGTACATCTGCGAGCTGCCGGGCGGGGCGGCCGATTCGGGTGGCCCACGCGCGCAGGCCGCCGACGAGCTGGCCGAGGAGACCGGCCTGGT
>CAZMXH010000646.1:0-1507 GCA_964570165.1 uncultured Actinomycetes bacterium | reverse complement strand
GACGGGCAGCGGATCCCCGGAGAACGGGCCGCTCCTGGCCCGGCGGTCGTCGATCTCGTCGCGGACGGCGTCGATGGCGCGGACCACGTCGGCGCGGGTGGTGTCCCGCTTGGCCAGGGCCAGCGAGTCCCGAAGCTCGGCCAGCTGGTCCTCCAGGTCGGCGATCTCGCGGACCAGGGCCGCCGGGGTCGCCGGGTTGAGCCGCCTCTCGGCCGCCTCACGGGCGCCGTCCCGGCTCAGTATCGTCTGGGCGGCGGACTCCACCATCTCCTCGAGGGCGCGCGCCGAGACGGTGACGTGACGGTTGGACATCGCGCCGGTGCGGCACTGGTAGACCGGGGTCGACGTGACAGTCCGCGTCAGGCGGTTGCCGCACGGCCCGCCGTCTACCGGGTAGGCGCACAGCGCGAGGTCGGCGAGCAGCGACGTCGACTGCTGGCGCGGGCCGGTGGCGCGGGCCTCCACGATCGCGCGCACCGCCTCCCACGTCTCCCGGTCGAGTATCGGCTGCCACCTGGCCTCGTGGCCGGTGATCTCGCCGCGCACCGACACGAGCCCGGCGAGCCGCGGGTTGCGCAGCAGGTAGCGCAGCGCGGTCGGTGTCCACGCGTTGCCGCGTGTCGTGGTCACACCGTCGGCGTCCAGCTGTCTGCAGATCGCGTTGACGGTCGCGCCGTCGAGTACGGCGGCGGCGATCCGCTTCACGATCGCGGCCTCGTCGATGTTCACCGTGCCGTCGCGGTGGTAGCCGAAGGTGCGCGGGCCGGATCCCATCCACTGGCCGGCCTCGCGGCGCTGCTCGTAGGACCGGCGCCACCGCTCGGCCATCCTGTCCACCTCGCCGCGGCGCACCGCGCCGAGGATCCGCGCGACCATCGTCCCCGTCCCGGGGGTCAGGTCGATGGCCCCGGCGCGGCAGGTCCGGATCATCACCTTGTGCGCCTCGACGATCTCGATCAGCTCCTCGAGGTCGATGGGCCGGCGGTACAGCCTGTCCGGATGCCAGCAGATCACCGCGTCGAGCCGGTCGGCCTGCATGTCGCCGAGCATGCGCCGGTAGGCGGGGCGCGGTGTGCCGGACGACGCGGAGATGTCGTTGTCCACGTAGATCTCGACTATCTGCCATCCGAGCTCGGCGGCGAGCGCCTCGCAGTCCTGCTGCTGGCGCGCCACCCCGGCGGCGTCCCCGGTGCGGTCCTGCGAGATGCGTAGGTAGATGCCGGTGCGCATGGGTTGACTCTAGCAGTAGATGGGTCTATCGTGAATAAGCGTCCGCTTAGTGTCGCATAGCCACTACTGACTTCTCATTGGAGGGTTCGACCAGACATGACCGACGAACTGCACAACGTGACCGGCCCAACCACGACGGTCACCAACGATGAGTACCGCGAGTACCTGAGGCTCAGACACTCTAAGCCCCGCCGCTGGCCGTGGGTCGCCGGCATCGTCGCTGCCCTGCTGTCCGGTGTCGGCATCGGCTCCGCAGGCGGCGGCGAGGACGTCGCCA
>CAZMXH010000645.1:0-1510 GCA_964570165.1 uncultured Actinomycetes bacterium | reverse complement strand
GCGCCAGGTGTCCGTGGACGGCGTACCCCGCCCGCTCCCGGACCCGTTCGTGGTCGCCGCCACCCAGAACCCTGTCGAGTACGAGGGAACCTACCCGCTGCCCGAGGCCCAGCTAGACCGCTTCCTGCTCAAGCTGACCGTCAACCTTCCGGAGCGGGCGGACGAGATCGCGGTGCTTCGCCGGCACGCCGATGGCTTCGATCCCCGTGACCTCGCGGGAGCCGGGGTGTCGGTCGTGGCGAGCCCGGCGGACCTGGCCGCCGGCCGGGCGGCGGTGGCCGGTGTCCAGGCCAGCCCGGAAGTACTCGGCTACGTGGTGGACATCAGCAGGGCCACCAGGTTCTCGCCGTCCCTGCAACTCGGCGTGTCGCCGCGAGGGGCGACCGCGCTGCTCGCGGCCAGCAGGGCCTGGGCGTGGCTTTCCGGCCGCGACTATCTGACGCCTGACGACGTGAAGGCGCTGGCCCGCCCGGCCCTTCGGCACCGCATCGTGCTGCGCCCGGAAGCCGAGTTGGAGGGCGTCACGCCGGACTCGGTGCTCGAGACGGTGCTGTCGACCGTTCCGGTCCCCCGCTGATGACCCCCCTTGTTGCGTTGATCATGGCCGATTTCTGCTGTCCGGTCGCCGGACAGCAGAAAGCGGCCATGATCAACGCAACGAAGGTGGGGGTGGCGCCATGGTGGTGACCGGACGCGCCGGCGCCCTGGCAGCGCTCGGCGCCGTCGTGGTCGGTATCGCTGTACCGTCCGCCGCAGGCGTGCTCGCCGTGACTGGTGCCGTCATCGTTCTCGCGCTCGTCGACGCCGGACTGGCCGGGGCCGTTCGCCCGTTGCGGTTGCACCGAACGGGTGACGAGGCCGTGCGGCTCGGCGAGACCGCGACTGTCGCCGTGCACGTGGCCAACCCCGGCACCCGGCGGGTGCGGGGGGTGCTCCGGGACGCGTGGCCGCCGTCCGCGGGAGCCGTCCACGACCGCGAACGGATCAGGATCGGCCCCGGAGAGCAGCAGCGGCTGGATTTCACGTTCCGGCCCACCCGGCGTGGAGACCGCAGAACCGACCGGATCACGGTGCGCAGCATCGGCCCGCTGGGCCTGGCAGGGCGCCAGGCCTGGCACGACGTGCCGTGGACGCTGCGCGTGCTGCCGCCGTTCCATTCCCGCCGGCACCTGCCGTCCCGGCTGTCGCGGTTGCGGGAACTGGACGGCCGGTCCGCGGTCCGGACGCGCGGGCAGGGCACTGAGTTCGACTCCCTCCGGGAGTACGTGATCGGTGACGACACCCGTTCCATCGACTGGCGGGCTACCGCGCGCAGCGGCGAGGTCATGGTGCGCACCTGGCAGCCGGAGCGCGACCGCCGCGTCGTGATCGTCCTGGACACCGGCCGGACGTCCGCCGGCCGGGTCGACGGTGCGCCCCGGCTGGACGCCGCGATGGAGGCCGCGCTGCTGGTCGCCGCGCTCGCCGCCGGCGCGGGCGACCGGGTCGAGCTGCGGGCCTAGGACCGGGG
>CAZMXH010000644.1:0-1511 GCA_964570165.1 uncultured Actinomycetes bacterium | reverse complement strand
CCGCCTGGCGTTGCGGCGTGAGCAGGCCGAGCGCGCCGACATCCTCGGCGCCCGCGAGGCGCTGATCGTCACGGACCGGCCGGTCTACCGGATCGGCATCGACAAGACCCTGGTCGACGGCGGTGAGCTCGCGGCCCGCGCCACGGAGCTCGCTGAGCTCGTCGGCGCGGACGCAGAGCGGTTCGCCGAACGCGTCCAGGCGGCGGGAGACCGTGCCTTCGTCGAGGCCATCACGTTGCGCGAGGGCGACGCCGAGCCGGTGCTCGACGACATCGAGGCCATCGAAGGCGCCCGCGCGCTGCCCGATACCCTGCCGCTCGCCCCTACAAGGGACTTCGCCCGGCCCATTCTCGGCGCTGTCGGCGAGGCCACCGCCGAGATCGTCAGCGAGTCCGACGGTCGTGTCCAACCGGGTGACCTGACCGGCCTGTCTGGACTGCAGTACCGGTACGACGACCAGCTGGCGGGTACACCCGGATTGCGCGTCGACATCATTCCCGAGGAGGGCGACCCGGCGACCGTCTACGAACTCGACCCGGAGCAGGGTTCCCCACTCGTCACCACGCTCGACGTCGATCTGCAGCTGCTCGCGGAAGAGATCCTGGCCGGCGTCGAGCCGCCGAGCGCGATCGTCGCCATCGAGCCGTCGACCGGGCATGTGCTCGCCGCCGCCAGCGGACCGGGCGGCGAGGGCTACTCCACAGCCACGCTGGGGCAGTACGCACCGGGCTCGACGTTCAAGGTGGTCAGCTCGCTGGCCCTGCTCAGGGCTGGGTTGGATCCGGAGACGGCTGTCGAGTGCCCGGAGGCCATCACCGCCGACGGGCGACGGTTCGGCAACTACAGCGACTACCCTTCCGAGCGGCTCGGAGAGATCACGCTGCGTACCGCGTTCGCCGAATCGTGCAACACGGCGTTCATCGGGCTCAGGGACACCGTGCCCCAGGAGGACCTCGCCGCTGCGGCCGCGTCGCTCGGTATCGGCGCGGAGCGCGACCTGGGGTTCGAGGGGTTCCTCGGGTCCGTGCCGGACCAGGCCGAAGGAACCGAGCACGCCGCCTCCATGATCGGACAGGGCCGGGTGCTGGTCTCGCCGTTGGCCATGGCGACCGCCGCTGCCTCGGTCGCCAAGGGTGAGACGGTTTCCCCCAAGCTCGTCGAGGCGCCCGCCGATGCCTACTCGAGCACGCTGAGCCCCGAGGAGGCCGAGACACTCGCCGACCTGATGCGGGCTGCCGTCCAGGATGGTACGGCCGACTTCCTTGCCGACGTCCCCGGCGAACCCATTGGCGCCAAGACCGGAACCGCTGAGTACGGCTCGGGCGATCCTCCCGACACGCATGGCTGGATGATCGCTATCCAAGGTGATCTGGCCGTCGCCGTCTTCGTCGAGGACGCCGACTCCGGCTCCAACACCGCCGGCCCGCTGCTCGAGGACTTCCTCCGGGGCGCTACCGCCGATTGACCACGTTAACCACCTGGGTATGCCCCTCACCAGGCCAATTGGCCTG
>CAZMXH010000643.1:0-1513 GCA_964570165.1 uncultured Actinomycetes bacterium | reverse complement strand
GGACAAGGCGGCGCCGGACGACTCGTGGCACATGTTGGAGCAGTCCGGCAGGTTGTTCGTCCCAAGCTTGCGGGCGAACAGCTGGTAGCAGAACGCCGCCTCGTTGCTCGTGCGGCCCGACGTGTAGAACGCCGCCTGGTCGGGAGAGTCCATCGCGGCGAGCTCTTCCGCGATGATGTCGAACGCATCCTCCCAACTGACAGGGCGGTAGTGGTCGGCGCCCGTCTCGCGAAGCACCGGCTCCGCAAGGCGGCCCTGCTGGCCGAGCCAGTGGTCGGTACGGGACGCCAGCTCGCTGATCGGATGCGCGGCGAAGAACCCGCGGTCCACCCGGCGTACCGTCGACTCCTCCGCGACCGCCTTCGCGCCGTTCTCACAGAACTCCGCCAGGTGGGGTTTGCTCGGCTCGGGCCACGCGCAGCCCGGGCAGTCGAAGCCGCGGTGCTGGTTGACCAGCCGGAGTGTTCGTACGCCCCGCCGCACTCCTGACTGCTCGAGGACATCGGCCAGCCCGTGAACGATTCCTGGAATACCGGCCGCCGAGCTCTTCGGCCTCGTCGTCCGTACGTCCTCGTCCGCCATACCAAGACGGTACTCCCGGTCGGCCCGTGTGCCGAGACGCAGGCGATCACGTTTTGCAGGAGACCGGGCTGTGGTCGAGGGTCCACGTTCGCGGCTCCGTGGGGGACACTGGGCACCATGGGCCTGGTGACGGCGCGCCGACCGGTGGTGCGGCTCCGGGACGGGCGAAGGACCGAACGGCCGGACACGCTGGCCGTCGAGGAGCCGCTGATCGTACGGGTCGGCGCGGCCACGACGAGCCTGACCATGCGGACCCCGGGGGACGACTTCGACCTCGTAGCAGGATGGCTGGTCAGCGAGGGGGTCGTCGCCGACAAGTCCGAGATCGCGGGCATGCGGCTGTGCCCCGACGAGGACAACACCGTGGAGGTGGCGCTGGCACCCGGCGTACAGCCGCCGGCACCGCGGGCGTTCGCCACCACAAGCGCCTGCGGCGTGTGCGGTGCCGACACCGTGGTCGAGGCGCGGGACGGGCTCCGCTGGCCCGTCGCGGAGGACCCGGTACGGTTCGCCGCCGCCGTCGTGGCCGAGTTGCCGGACCGGTTGCGGGCCCGGCAGCGGGCGTTCGCTCGGACAGGCGGGCTGCACGCGGCAGGCGTGTTCACCGCCGATGGGGAGGCGGTCTACGTCCGGGAGGACGTCGGACGGCACAACGCGGTGGACAAGGTCGTCGGCGCCGCGTTGCGGGACGGCCGGTTGCCGCTCTCGGCTCACGTGCTGCAGGTGAGCGGCCGGGCGTCCTTCGAGTTGGTGTACAAGGCCGCGCGTGCGGGCATCCCCGCGCTGGCCGCCATCTCGGCGCCCTCCAGCCTGGCGGTGGATCTGGCCGAGGAGTGCGGGGTTACCCTGCTGGGCTTCGTCCGCGGCGGCAGCATGAACGTCTACTCCCGTCCCGACCGGCTCCCGGCGCTCTAGCGGTTGCGGTTGGTTC
>CAZMXH010000642.1:0-1514 GCA_964570165.1 uncultured Actinomycetes bacterium | reverse complement strand
CAGGAAGGCGGCGAGCGTCTTGCCCGACCCGGTCGGGGCCACGACCAGCGTGTCGCTGCCGGCCGCGATCGACCGCCAAGCGCCCTCCTGCGCGGGCGTGGGCGAGCCGAACGAACCGGCGAACCACTCCCGCGTCGCCGGCCCGAACAGGTCGAGAACGTCACCCATAGCTTCCATGATGACCTGCGCCACCGACGTTGCCCGCGTCCGGCGACGGTAGGGGCGCGCCTGGCTCCGGGCCGCTGCACCCGGACGGAGTGTCGGGCCGGGCCAGCGAGCCGGCCTGCGCTGGGCGGCGCCGGTCACCCCTGACAGGTCAGGCGGTGGATCCGGCACATACGGTATGTGCTGTGCGGCTGACCGAGTTCTGGGTGCGGATGGAGCGTCACCTCGGCGCGAGCTACGCCGACTCATGGGCCCGCGACCAGGTGCTGGACGGGCTCGGTGGCCGCACGGCGTACGAGGCGCTGGAGGCGGGGCTGGACCCCAAGCTGGTCTGGCGGGCCGTGTGTGACGCTCTCGAGCTACCGCCCGGCGAACGCTGAGGCGTGGCCGACAGTTGGGGCGATCAGGTGACCTCATCGCAGCGCCGCAAGCAGGTTGTCCACCTGATCGTTGAGTGACCGCATGATGAGACGCGATCAGGTGACGTTCGTGCGGGCCAGCGACATGGTTGGGTGACCTGATCGTTCGGACGAGAAAGATCAGGTGCTAAATCGACGATCAGGTGACCAATCCCGACGGGTGACGACGGCTGCGTGTTGACCTGCACCGCGGTTGAGGTTGCACGCTAGCTGCCATGAGCAGGGTCCGCCAGAAGCGAAACTCGGGTGCTTCCTGTCGGACCGGGCAGGTAGCGTCCCATGATGTGACACCTGACGCCGACCCAGCGGCGCTGATCCACGCGCGCAAGCTCACGAAGCGGTTCGGCAGCCTGACTGCGGTTGACGGCATCGACTTCGAGGTGGCTCGCGGCGAGGCCTTCGGGTTCCTCGGCCCGAACGGCGCCGGAAAGACCTCGGCGATGCGGATGATCGGCTGCGTCTCCCCGCCGTCCGAGGGTGAGTTGACAATCCTCGGCCTCGACCCGGCCACGCACGGCCCCACCATCCGCGGGCGGCTCGGCGTCGTGCCGCAGCAGGACACGCTGGACGAGTTCCTGACCGTGCGGGAGAACATCATCAGCTACGGCCGGTACTTCGGGCTGCCACGCGCCGTAGCCGCGGAGCGCGCCGCGGAGTTGCTCGACTTCGCCCAGCTCAGTGAGCGTGCAGACAGCAAGGTCGAGCCGCTGTCCGGTGGCATGAAGCGGCGGTTGACCATCGCCCGAGCGCTGGTGAACGAGCCGGACGTGCTGCTGCTCGACGAACCCACCACGGGGCTGGACCCGCAGGCCCGGCACGTGCTGTGGGACAGGCTCTTCGGGCTCAAGCGGCGCGGCGTCACGCTGGTGCTCACCACCCACTACATGGACGAGGCCGAGCAGCTGTGCGACCGGCTGGTGGTGATGGACC
>CAZMXH010000641.1:0-1516 GCA_964570165.1 uncultured Actinomycetes bacterium | reverse complement strand
ACGCGGACGCCTCACACTCACAGCCGCAACGGGCGCGTCGGAGTTCACTCACCAGTGTCGACGGCGCGTGAATACTGACCCCCGCGTGGCATCTGAATTTTGACCCCTTTGTGGCCTGACCCTGGCTCGTAGTCGAGCCAGGGAGGACGAGGGGATGTTGTCCGTGGAGGATTGGGCGGAGATCAGAAGGTTGCACCGGTCGGAGGGGTTGCCGATCAAGGTGATCGCTCGGGTGCTGGGCGTGTCGAGGAACACGGTGCGCGCGGCGATCGCGTCGGATGCGCCGCCGAAGTATCAGCGGCCGGCGAAGGGTTCGATCGTGGATGCGGTCGAGCCGCGGATTCGGGAGTTGTTGCGGGCGTATCCGACGATGCCGGCGACAGTGGTCGCCGAGCGGATTGGTTGGACTCGTTCGATCCGGGTGCTGCGCGGCCGGGTGGCTGAGCTGCGGCCGGCGTATTTGCCGCCGGATCCGGCCTCGCGCACCAGCTATGCGGCGGGCGAGATCACGCAGTGTGATCTGTGGTTCCCGCCGATCGAGTTGCCGGTGGGGTTCGGCCAGGCGCGCAGGCCGACCCAGTTGCCGGTGCTCACCATGATCACTGGGTATGCCCGCTGGCTGCTGGCGGTGCTGATCCCGACCCGCAAAGCCGCGGATCTGTTCGCCGGGTGGTGGCAGCTGATCGAGCAGTTGGGCGCGGTGCCCCGGGTGCTGGTCTGGGACGGTGAGGGCGCGATCGGCCGCTGGCGCGGCGGGCGGGTGGAGCTGACTGCTGAGTGTCAGGCGTTCCGCGGCACCCTCGGCAGCAAAGTCATCATCTGCCGACCGGCGGACCCGGAAGCCAAGGGGCTGATCGAGCGGGCCCACGACTACCTGGAACGCTCGTTCCTGCCCAGCCGCACCTTCACCGGCCCGGCCGACTTCAACGCCCAGCTGAGCGACTGGCTGGCGACGGTGAACACCCGGCCGCGGCGAGCGCTGGGCTGCGCCCCGACCGACCGGATCGCAGCGGACCGCCAGGCCATGCTGGCGTTGCCGCCGGTGGCCCCGGCCACAGGGTGGCGATCCTCGACGCAGCTGGCCCGCGATCACTACATTCGGCTCGATTCCAACGACTACTCCGTGCATCCGGCGGTGATTGGCCGCCGGGTCGAGGTGATCGCCGACCTAGACCGGGTGCGGGTGCTCTGCGATGGCCGGCCGGTGGCCGATCACCAGCGGGTCTGGGCCTGGCACCAGAGCATCTCCGACCCCGAACACCTGGCCGCGGCCACTGGGCTGCGACGCAACCGGATCGGGCTGGTCCACCCAGTATCCGAACCCGAGGTGCAGATCCGCTGCCTGGCCGACTACGACGCCGCGCTCGGCCTCGACGATGGCGGGGTGGCCTGATGTCGACCACCAAGACCAGCAGCCGCCGGGATGTGTCCGCCGAGGTGGCGTTCTTGACCCGTGCGCTCAAGGCGCCCACGCTGCGCGAGTCGGTGCCCCGGCTGGCCGACCGCGCCAGGGCCG
>CAZMXH010000640.1:0-1518 GCA_964570165.1 uncultured Actinomycetes bacterium | reverse complement strand
CGTCAACGGTGGCGCGATCGCAGTCGGCCACCCGTTCGGCATGACGGGAGCGCGGATCACCACGACGCTGCTGAACTCGCTGCAGTTCCACGACCGGCAGATCGGCCTGGAGACCATGTGCGTAGGCGGCGGGCAGGGCATGGCCATGATCGTCGAAAGGATGAGCTGATGTCCAGGATGGACGGCAGGGTCGCGGTCGTTACCGGGGCCAGCCGCGGCATCGGATACGCGGTGGCGGCAAGGCTGCTGGCCGAGGGAGCCCGGGTGTGCGTGACCGGCCGCAAGCCCGACACCCTCGAGCAGGCCGCGAGCAAGCTCGGCGAGCCCGACCGGGTGCTGGCCGTGCCGGGCAAGGCCCACGACCCTTCGCACCAGGCCGAGACCGTGGACCGGGTGCTCGAAACCTTCGGCCGCCTCGACGTTCTGGTCAACAACGTCGGGATCAGCCCTGTCTTCGGTCCGCTGATGGACATGGAGCTGTCCGCCGCGGCCAAGATCCTCGAGGTCAACGTGCTCGCGACGATCGGCTGGACGCAGCGGGCGCACCGCGCCTACCTGGGAGAGCACGGCGGCGTGATCGTCAACATGGGCTCGGTCGCCGGCCTGGGCGTGTCACCCGGCATCGGCATGTACGGCGTGAGCAAGGCCGCTGTGATCAACCTCACCAAGCAACTGGCTGCCGAGCTCGGGCCGGGCGTGCGGGTCAACGCGGTTGCGCCCGCCGTGGTCAAAACCAAGTTCGCAGCAGTGCTGTACGAGGGCCGGGAGGACGAGGTGGCGGCGCAGTACGCGCTCAAGCGGCTCGGCGTGCCCGACGACGTCGCCGGCGCGGTGGCGTTCCTCGCCTCGGACGACGCGTCGTGGATCACCGGCCAGACGCTCGTCCTCGACGGCGGCGTCACCCTCGCCGGCGTCTGACTACGGAGAGTTGCGAAGCAGCAGTGAGCACCGATACGAGACGACATGACCGCTCCGGCGCTCGTGGTCAACGCTGCTCGCGTGCCTTTCGTGCCAGGGCGGAAACGGCCGCCGACGGCAGATGGCGTCTGCACGGCTCCGCGAAGTCGACCTGACGGAATCGGGCTGGTCGGGCTGGCGGGATTTGAACCCACGACCCCTTGACCCCCAGGCGTCCAGACGAGCCGGCTGAGCCCACAATCCGCGTGATTCCGGGCCTCAGATCATGCAGAGCACGTCACGAGGTGCATGGTTTGCATGATTCTGGTCCCCTTCTGGTCCCCGTCATCAATCACGACGATCCTGAACGAGGTTGCTCCGCGGTGCCAACCGCAGACCGAGCGCCCGGATCACCGGTGCTGCCTGAGAGCACTTGCCACAGGTCCCTCAGGTCAGAACCCGCGAGGTCTGACCCCCGCGGAACGTGCCGACCCCAATCAGCGTCAGACAGTTGTGAAAGGAACTCACGCGCCTCTGCCGGACGAAGAGACCCTGGTTCGTGGCCTTGTGCGAACTCCGCCCCGAGCGAGTTAGCTGCCGTTCTCGGAACTGAACTCATCC
>CAZMXH010000639.1:0-1536 GCA_964570165.1 uncultured Actinomycetes bacterium | reverse complement strand
GCCCTTGGCCCGCTTCTCCGCGATCAGCTCGACGGCACGCTCGTGGGTGACATCGTCGACGCTGGTCTCACGCGGAATTGAGACGTTGATCTCGCCATCGGTGATGTACGGGCCGAACCGGCCCTCCTTGACGACGAGTTGCTTGCCGCTCTCCGGATCGGCACCAAGCTCGCGCAACGGCGGCGCTGACCTGCCCCGCCCTCGCCGGCCCTTCGGCTCCGCGAACAGCGCCTCCGCCTCTTCCACTGTCACTGTGAACAGCGACTCCTCATCGGGAAGCGACCTGGTCTCCGTGCCCTTCTTGACGTACGGCCCGTACCGGCCGTTGGCCGCGATGATCTCGGTACCGTCCGCGTCCTTGCCCACCGTGCGCGGCAGCGACAGCAGGCGGAGCGCGTCGTCGAGGGTCACGGTCTCGGGTGACATCGACCGGAGCAGCGACGCAGTCCTGGGCTTGGTACCGGTCGGCACGTCGAGCTCGGTCACGTACGGCCCGAACCGGCCGGACTTGACCACGATGGTCCGACCCGTCTCCGGATCCACCCCAAGCTCGCGCTCCTCGCTGCCCGCGGCCAGCAGCTCCTTGGCCTTGGCCACCGTCAGCTCGTCCGGCGGCAGGTCCGGCGGGATGCTGCCCCGGTTGCCTTCGCCGTCCTCCACGTACGGCCCGTACCGGCCCACCCGGACGACGAGCCCGTCCTCCAGCGGGAACGACGAGATGCTGCGGGCATCGATCTCGCCGAGGTTGTCGACCAGGTGCTTGAGGCCCTCGAGCTGGTCGTCTCCGCTCCAGAACCGTGCCAGCTCCGCGGCACGGTCCGCGCGCCCTGCCGCGATCTCGTCCAGCCGGTCCTCCATCCGGGCAGTGAACTCGTAGTCGACAAGCCAGCCGAAGTGCTCCTCGAGCAGGCGCGTCACGGCGAACGCGAGCCAGGACGGCACCAGGGCCGTGCCCTTCTTGAACACGTATCCCCGGTCCAAGATCGTTCGCATGATCGGCGCGTATGTGGACGGGCGGCCGATCTCCCGCTCTTCGAGCTCTCTGACGAGGGTGGCCTCTGTGTACCGCGCGGGCGGCTTCGTCGAGTGACCCTCGGCGCTGACCTCGAGGCACGACAGCGGCTGGCCTTCGCTCAGCGGGGGCAGCCGCCGTTCCAGGTCGTCTCGTTGCTGCTCCGGATCGTCGGTGCTTTCGACGTAGGCCTTGAGGAAGCCGTAGAACGTGATCGTCTTGCCGGAAGCGCCCAGCTCAAGCTCCTCGCCCGACGCCGCCCGGGTGGCCACTCGCACGGTCACCGTCTGGCCGGACGCGTCGCGCATCTGGGAGGCCACCGTGCGCTTCCAGATCAGCTCGTAGAGCCGGAAGTCGTCCCCGGTCAGTCCCGTCTCGCCAGGCGTGCGGAAAGTCTCACCCGCCGGGCGGATCGCCTCGTGGGCCTCCTGCGCGTTCTTCACCTTGCTGCTGTACACCCGCGGGGCGTCCGGCAGGTACTCGGGGCCGAACAGCTGACCGACCTGCGACCTGGCCGCGGCGAT
>CAZMXH010000638.1:0-1542 GCA_964570165.1 uncultured Actinomycetes bacterium | reverse complement strand
GGGCCACCGGGCTAGGCTGCGGAAGGTGCCCGAGACGAACCAGATGCGGGAGCCGCGCGCGGATCTGCAGGGCCTGCGGCTGGCCGAGTTGGTCGGCGCGCTGTCGCTCGCGGTCGATCTGGGTCTCGGGCAGCCCATGGAGCACCTTGCCCGATCCTGCCTGCTGGCGTGCAGGCTCGGGGAGCGGATAGGCCTCGACGAGGACGAGCGGGCGGCGCTGTACTACGTGGCGATGATGGGCTGGGTCGGTTGCATCGCCGACAGCTACGAGGCGGCGACCTGGTTCGGTGACGACATCACCTACCGAGCGGGTGTGTACGACTTCGACATGAAGCCGCTGCCGTTCCTGGGCTACCTGGTGCGGCGGTCGGCGTCGGACGGCTCTCCGGTACGGCGGATCCGGGCCGGGGTGGCGACGGCAGTCACCCGTGGCCACAACGTGCAGGACTCCCTGCGGTCGCACTGCCAGGTGACGGCCAACGTCGCCGAGCAGCTTGGGCTCGGGCCCGAGGTGTGCGAGCCGCTTCACCAGATATTCGCCCGGTGGGACGGCAAGGGCATGCCGTCCGATGTGGGAGGCGATCAGATCGCCCTGCCGGTCCGGCTGTGGCATGTCGCCGACGTCGCCGAGGTGCACCACCGACGTGGCGGCGTGCCGGCCGCGACCGAGGTGGTCAGGGCGCGCAGCGGAACGCAGTTCGACCCCGTGATCGCCAACGATTTCTGCTCGGTCGCGAAGGAGCTTTTCGGCGCGCTTCCTGATGGGTCGGCGTGGGACGAGTTGCTCGAGGCCGAGCCCGCCCTGCGTCCCGCCCTGCATGGCGCCGAGATCGACAGGGCACTGGAGGTCATCGCCGACTACGCAGACCTGAAGTCGCCCTACTTCCGTGGCCACTCACGCGGCGTCGCCACACTGGCCGCAGCGGCTGCCAGGCACCTCAACTTGGAGCGTGCAGAGGTGCTGACGCTGCGGCGGGCCGCGTTCGTGCACGACATCGGCAGGGTCGGGATCCCGAACACGATCTGGGATCGTCCTAGCCCGCTCACCCCCAGCGAACGGGAACGCGTCCGCCTGCTGCCGTACTACACCGAACGAATTCTCGACCGGCCTGCGGTGCTGCGGGAACTGGCGCAGATCGCAGGCCTGGCGTACGAGCGCTTAGACGGGTCGGGCTACCACCGGGGGCTTCCGGCCAGTGCCATCCCGATGCCGGCAAGGATTCTCGCGGCGGCGGACACCTACCACACCATGCTGGAGCCGCGGCCCGACCGCGCAGGGCTGGAGAGCGACGCCGCTGCCGAGGAACTGCACGAGCAGGTGCGGGCGGGCAAGCTGGACGCCGCCGCCGTGGATGCGGTGCTGAAATCCGCGGGCCACCGGCGAACCCGGCCGCCTGCGGGTCCGGCCGGCCTGACCTCTCGCGAGGTCGAGGTGCTCGCATTAGTAGCGCGCGGTGCCTCGAACCGCCAGGTGGCGCGGATGCTCAACATCTCACCGAAGACGGCTGCGAACCACATCGAGCCCGTCTACCACAAGATCGG
>CAZMXH010000637.1:0-1551 GCA_964570165.1 uncultured Actinomycetes bacterium | reverse complement strand
AGCCCGCCTGCCGCGACGCGCGGCGGATCGCCTCCACCACGGCCTCGGGGTCGTCTGCCTGCGTCGGCGTCCGGCCGACGGTGACGGCGACGCCCGGCGAGCCCGTCCAGCCGAGCGCCGCGGCGCGCGAGCGGACCTCGTCGTCGGCCTCGCCGCGGAGCACCGAGTCGACGATCAGCGCCTCGAGCCGCGCGTCCCACGCGCCGCGCGCCTCCGCCGCGCGCGCGTACACATCGGCGGTGGCGAACGCGATCTCCCGGGAGTAACGCAGCACCGCCTCGTGCACGTGGGCCGCGTCCTTGCCGCCGACCAGTCGCGGCACGGTCTCCTCCACGACCTCGATGGCGACGCGCACCAGCTCCACGGTCTGCTGCAGCGTGATCGCCCTGGTGAGCTCGCGCGGCGCGGTGCCGAACACGTCGGTGGTGACGGTCGGCCGTCCGTCACCCGGGTCTCGGTACCAGTCGACGAACGACCGGATCCCAGCCTGGATGATCAGCCCGACCCAGGACCGCTCGGCCGCGGGCATCGCGCGGTACCAGGGAAACTGCTCCTCCATCCGGCTGATCGTGGCCGTGGCCAGCGTGCCGGTGGCGCGCTCGAGCACGTCCGCCGCGTGAGCGCGGGACGTGGTCCGTGCGGCTGTGCTCTTCGTCGACATGGCGGCAGCCTAGGAGGGTCGCGCAGATGCTCGGACACCCACGCAGTTGTGCCAACGTTACAACACGGCCGAATCTAGGAATCCGCAAACCGAGCCACTAACATGATCGATATGTCTGGCTCCACCCCGCCTGGCTCTTCCACGCCCCGGGTGACGCTGGACCAGCTCGCCGGTCGCCTGACCACCCGCATGGTGATCAACGAGGTGATCTGCGTGGCTCTCGTCGCGCTGTCCATGTTCGTCGTGTGGTACGGCCAGCCGGGTGGGCCGGCCGGCTCTGCAGTGGTGTTGCTGTCCGGCGCCATCGTGATCGCGCGCGCGTGGAACATGCCCACCCGCGACCTCAAGCCGGTGCCGACGGACACGTCCACGGACCCGGAGTCGGCCGCCAAGCAGCTGACCGCCCTGGCCAACCGCATGATGAAGCTCATGATGATTCCCACGGGCGTAGGCTTGGTCGCCACTTTGATCTCGTGGGGCTGGCAGCCGGTGTTCTTCGGTGGGCTTATCTCGATCGCCGGCTTTACCTTCTTCGGGCCGTCCCGGACCAGGCTGGCCAACTGGCGCGACAAGCTAGAGAACGCCGGCGGCAAGACCGGCCTGTGAGTTCTGCAAGCCGTGGTGCCCGGCCTCAGGTCTCGCCGCCTGCCTCCTCCATCGTCGTGGCGGTCACGTCGTCGAGCCGGTACTCGGTATGCGCCTTCCGGACGACCTCCCACGACAGCTCGCCGCGTCGGGCCAGCAACGTGAGCACGCTGATCACGATGGACTGCGCGTCGACCTTGAAATGCCGTCGCAGGGCCGCCCGGGTATCCGAGAGGCCGAATCCGTCGGTGCCGAGCGACATCCCGCCGTGCTCGCCGGCCGGGACGTACGGTGCGATCTGGTCC
>CAZMXH010000636.1:0-1552 GCA_964570165.1 uncultured Actinomycetes bacterium | reverse complement strand
CCAGATTCTCGGCTGGCTGAGCCTCCGGCCGCGGGACGGCGACCCGCCCGACGAGCCCGAGCTCGGGTACCGGCTCAGGCGGTCGGCCTGGGGCAAGGGCTATGCCACGGAGGGCGCCCGGGCGCTGGTCCACCGGGCCTTCGCCGAGCAAGGTGCGAGTCGCGTCTACGCCGAGACGATGGCCGTCAACAAGGCGTCCTGCCGGGTGCTCGAGAAGGCGGGACTACGGCGCGCGCGGACGTTCTTCGCGGAGTGGGAGGACCCCATCCCTGGCGCGGAGCGCGGCGAGGTGGAGTACGAGCTGCGCCGCTCGGACTGGGAACAACGCGTCCGCGAACGGAGCCGGCTGGGTAGCCAGGGGTGACAGAGTCCGTAGGCTCTTGCGGGTGACAACTGAGCATGCGGACTGGTGGCGCAGTGCCGTCATCTACCAGGTGTACATCCGGTCGTTCGCCGACGGCTCCGGCCGAGGCGTCGGCGATATCAAGGGACTGCGCTCGCGGCTGTCGTACATCCGCGATCTGGGCGTGGACGCGTTGTGGATCAACCCTTGGTACCCCTCTCCCATGGTGGACGGAGGCTACGACGTGGCCGACTACAGGGACGTCGCCCCGGAGTTCGGCACACTCGCAGAGGCTGAGGCGCTCATCGCGGACGCCCACGAGAACGGGTTGCGGATTCTGCTGGACATCGTTCCCAACCACACCTCGTCCCGGCATCCGTGGTTCCAGGCTGCGCTCGCCGCCGGCCCGGGATCCCCGGAGCGGGCGCGCTACGTGTTCCGCGCGGGCCGCGGCCCGGACGGCTCCCGGCCCCCGAACAACTGGAAGAGCACGTTCGGCGGCCCGGCCTGGACCAGGGTGACCGAGCCGGACGGCTCGCCCGGCGAGTGGTACCTGCACCTGTTCGACGCCGGGCAGCCCGACCTGGAGTGGAGCAACCCAGAGGTGCGCAAGGAGTTCCTCGACATCTTGCGGTTCTGGTTCGACAGGGGAGCCGACGGCATGCGAATCGACGTCGCCCACGGCATGACCAAGCACCCCGACCTGCCCGACCTGCCCGAGGGCGAGGCCGGCGAGTTGCTCAAGCCGTCCGAGATCGACGACCACCCGCACTGGGACCGTGACGACGTCCATGAGATCTACCGCGAATGGCGTAAGCTCGCCGACTCCTACGATCCGCCTCGGATGTTCATCGCCGAGGCCTGGGTGAACTCGCCGCAGCGGCTGGTGGAGTACGTACGGCCCGGCGGGCTGCACACGGCGTTCAACTTCGACTTCCTCCGCTCAGCGTGGTCCGCGGACGCGCTGCGAGAGACCATCACGCACACGCTGGAGATCTTCGACACCGCGGGTGCGCCCGCGACCTGGGTGCTGTCCAACCACGACGTGGAGCGGCACGCCACCCGCTACGGCCGGGTCGACACCTCTGCGGGCGTCGGCGCCGAGCGGCGCTCCAATCCCGGTCAGGTGGACGAGCAGTTGGGCCTGCGCCGGGCCCGGGCCGCGGCGCTGCTCATGCTGGCGCTTCCGGGCAGCGTCTATCTCTACCA
>CAZMXH010000635.1:0-1552 GCA_964570165.1 uncultured Actinomycetes bacterium | reverse complement strand
TCCGGGTCGATCGTCGCGAAGCTGCGCCGCGCGTCGTGGGCCAGGCCCAGCCTCCGCAGCTGCCGCTTCATCGCGGCGATGTTCTCCTCGGTGGTCTTGCGCGGGTGCTGTCCGGTCTGTACCGCGTACTGCTCCGCCGGCAGCCCGAACGCGTCGAAGCCCATCGTGTGCAGGACGTTGCGGCCGCACATCCGGTTGAACCTGCCGTACACGTCGGTGCCGATGTAGCCCAGCGGGTGCCCGACGTGCAGCCCCTTACCCGATGGGTACGGGAACATGTCCATGATGAACAGCTTGGGCCGCCCTGCCGCCGGGTGGTCGGGCTCGCTGAGCGGGCCAACCGGGTTCGGTGTCCGGAACGTCGCGTGCTGCTCCCAGTAGTCCTGCCAGCCCGCCTCGATCTCGGCGGCCATCGCCGCGGTGTAGCGGTACGGGACAGCCGCCTCAGACGCAGTGGCCGCGGCAGCCGCGCTGGCCGTACTGATCTCCGTCTCGGTCATCAGAGTTGTCGTCCTCGCTCAAATCGTCGGGGCTCGCTCGTTGAACTGAAAAAACCCCTCGCACAGGAGGGGTCCGCCGCGCTGACGCGACGCTCAGGATTGACCTGGCGTCCGCCGAAGGTCAGCGCGGCCGCATAAGGAGCAGCAAGCCTCGCACCCGATCAGGATAACGCACCGGGCCCTCCGGCCGCCACGGGGTAACGCCCGATGATCAGCCGGTCACCGCGATCTCAGCCGGTCATCAGCCGCTCAACCATCCTCGCGACAGCTCCGATGATCAGTGCTGATGCACGCGGTCATCGCTGCGGCCGAAGCCCTCGAAGAGCCGTTGATCGTCCTCCTTGGCGACCCGGGCTGCTACCGGCGGTTCGGCTTCGTGCCGGGAACGGACATCGGCATCGTGCCGCCGGTCGCGGACTGGGCGCCAGCGTTCCAGGCCCGCCGGCTTACCGACTACTCCGCCACGATGACCGGTGGGTTCCGGTACGCCGAGCCCTTCCACGCGTTGTGAGTCCGACGGCGGGGTCTCACACCAGCGACGACCAGTAGTCCCAGAACTTGACAAGGATCAGGACGACGACGGCGGCGTACCAGACCAGAAGCAAGAGCGCCTTGTTGCGGACCAGGGCGTTACGGACGCCGGTCCGTGCCGGGATGTGCCCGGCCTGCACGTTGTGCACCGTCACCCAGATGAAGATCGGGATCGTGACCGCCCACACCACCCAGCTGCCCAGCCTGGACAACTGGGGGCAGGGCGGCCTCATCCTGGACGCCCGGCTCGCGGACGCCCCGGGGGCCTGCACCATCGAGTCCCACACCGGGAGCAGCACCTCGGTCGACCGCTACATGACGGCCTCGCTGCACACCCAGGCCACCGGCGAGCACGGCTGCGACGCCGAGGAGCTGGTGGTCACGCTGGAGCGCAAGGGTGACTGGCGCGCGGAGGAGGACCTCGACATCGACGTCCAGGTCACCCGCCTGGGGATCCCCGACCTGACGGGACAGCCGGAACCGGTCTCCGCGACGAACGACCCGCCGCAGGTCACCGCGGC
>CAZMXH010000634.1:0-1556 GCA_964570165.1 uncultured Actinomycetes bacterium | reverse complement strand
ACACGCATGTCGAGGCGAACGTGTATGGGTTGACCAAGGAGGAGGGTGGTCGACACAAGCCGTTCTTTTCGAACTATCGGCCGCAGTTCTATTTCCGGACGACGGATGTGACGGGCACGATCGAGTTGCCTGAGGGTGTGGAGATGTGCATGCCCGGGGACAACACCGAGATGACGGTGGAGTTGATCGCGCCGATCGCGATGGATGAGGGGTTGCGGTTCGCGATCCGGGAGGGTGGCCGGACTGTGGGTGCTGGCCGGGTCACCAAGATCCTGAAGTAGGAGACCGAACGAACGATGGCCAAGGCCGGCGAGAAGCGCGTGCAGGTCACTCTCGAGTGCACCTCCTGCAAGCGCCGCAACTACATCACCACGAAGAACCGGACCAACAACCGCGAGCGGATCGAGATGAAGAAGTACTGCCGCTGGGAGCGGCAGCACACCGTTCACAAAGAGACCCGCTAGCCGTTCGCTGCACACGGGCCCCGGAGCGCACGGGGCCGGTCACCGGCCGCCGCCCACCGTTCGACGAGAGGGAGGCGGCCGCACCATGTCGACACGTCATCGGACCGTCGCGTAACGATGTCCGCTCCGGGGGAGTCAAACAGGCCGATGCCACGGGATGTGGCTGAGCTGGTCGCCGCAGCCAAGGACGGCGACCGGGCAGCGTTCGACGAGATCGTGCGGGTGACGTATACGGACACGTACACGCTCGCCTACCGCCTGATGGGTAACGAGGAAGATGCGCGTGACGTGGTGCAGGATGCCTACCTTCGGGCCTACCGGGGCCTGGGGCGCTTCCGCGGCGACGCCCAGTTCTCCACCTGGATGTACCGCATCACGGCGAACTGCGCCGCCACCCACCTCGGACGCAGGTCACGCCATCGCTACGACGAGCTCGAGGACAACGCCCCCGTGGTCGATCCCCGGACCGATCACGACCCGCAGCTCCGGGCCGACGCCGACGACCTGCGTCGTCGGCTCACCGCAGCGCTCGAGACGCTGCCGCCCCGGCTGCGCGCCGTCGTCGTGCTGCGGGACGTCTACGACCTCCCCCACGACGCCATCGCGGCCGAGCTCGGGATCTCCGAGACCGCGGCCAAGGTCCGCCTCCACCGGGCCCGCCGCAAGCTGCGCGACCAACTCTTCCCCCGACGCGACGGCGAGGCGTCCCGTGCGGTGTGAGGCGGTGCCCGTGCCCGCCCGCCCGTCCGGCCGGCTCGCGGGAGGTGGTCCTCATGCGCTGTGAGCAGCTGGCCGACGACCTGGCCGCCGTCGCCGACGGCGGCGGCCACCTGACCAGGGGCGAGCGCCGGCACGTCGAGCGTTGCCTGCGCTGCCAGGCCGAGCTGGTGCAGTACCGCAAGCTGCTGCGTGCCCTGCGCGGGCTGCGGACCGAGGTGCTCGAGCCGGCTCCCGGCCTGGTGGCCGACATCCTCGCCACCATCGAGGAGGCTGGGGAGCGCGTGGCGTTCCGCTCCCTCCTCTCAGGCAGCCGCCTGGCGTTCCTCACCGTGCTCGCCGCCGCGACCGGGGCGGGCGCCGCGGGGGCGATCG
>CAZMXH010000633.1:0-1562 GCA_964570165.1 uncultured Actinomycetes bacterium | reverse complement strand
CCCCGAGACTGGGTGCCTGCAGGGCGTACGCGACTGCCGGTACCGGAAGGGCTCCGGCCAGCGGGACATCACTACGGGCGCTCTCATCTCGTTCTCATGGAGGGATACGCAGGCTGTTGGTGTGACGCCTGTTCCAGGAGCGGGCGGCCACATCAACAGGACGGGGAATCGGCGAATGGCAAGACCGAGTAGTCCGGGCTGGATGTTTCACAGCCTGATTCCGGCGTGGCTGGACCGGCTCCCGTGGATCCGGTTCCAGACCCAGCTGGCGTTGGGAGTGCCTGATGTTGGGGTTAAGGAGCAGCTGCAATGATCGAACATCCGGCGTTCACCACCGAGCCGTGGTGCGTTCGGGAGCGTCATCTACACCTGGACGTCCTTGCGCAGACGGAGTCGGTATTCGCGCTGTCCAACGGACACGTCGGGTTGCGTGGCAACCTGGACGAGGGCGAACCGCACGGGATTCCAGGTACCTACCTCAACTCGGTGCACGAGCTGCGGCCGCTGCCGCATGCCGAAGCTGCCCACGGCTATCCGGAGTCTGGCCAGACGGTCATCAACGTCACCAACGGGAAACTCGTCCGGCTGCTGGTCGGCGACGAGCCATTCGACGTCCGCTACGGAACGTGCCACGAGCACGAGCGGGTGCTGGACATGCGGGCGGGGACGTTGACCCGCACCGTGCACTGGTCGTCCCCTGCCGGCCAGGCAGTGCGGATCACCGCGACGCGATTGGTGTCTTTCACGCACCGCTCGGTGGCAGCAATCCACTACCAGGTGGAACCGGTGGACGAGCCGGTGTGGGTCGTGGTGCAGTCCGAACTGGTCGCCAACGAGGTGTTGCCGGACTTGGGCCGCGATCCGCGGACGGGCGCGGTGCTCGAGGCACCCCTTGTCCTGGAGGAGAACCGCACCGACGGTACCCGCGCGGTGATGGTGCACCGCACCCCGGTGAGCGGACTGCGGATCGCGGCCGGGATGGACCACGAGCTGGCCGGGCCGACGGAGATGCAAATCGACGCGGAAGGCGCTGGGGACGTGAGCCGGCTTACGGTGGCCGCACAGCTACAACCTGGCGAATCGCTGTCCCTCGTCAAACTGTTGGCCTACGGGTGGTCGGGCACGCGGTCCCGGCCGGCCCTGCACGATCAGGTGGTGGGTGCACTGGCTGCGGCTCGGATGACGGGGTGGACGGGGTTGCTGGCTGAGCAGCGGGCCTTCCTGGAAGAGTTCTGGGCCGGCGCCGACGTCGAGGTCCACGGCGATGCCGCGGTGCAGCAAGCTGTCCGGTTCGGTCTGTTCCACGTGCTGCAGGCGGGGAGCCGGGCCGAGCAGCGCGCCATCCCAGCCAAGGGCCTGACCGGGCCGGGCTACGACGGGCACACGTTCTGGGACACCGAGACGTTCGTGCTGCCGGTACTGACCTACACCTATCCCCGGGCGGCCGCTGACGCGCTGCGTTGGCGGCGGGCAACGCTTCCGCTGGCAACTGAGCGGGCCGCCCGGCTCGGCTTGGCGGGGGCGGCGTTCCCGTGGCGCACCATCTCCGGGCGGGGCTCATC
>CAZMXH010000632.1:0-1587 GCA_964570165.1 uncultured Actinomycetes bacterium | reverse complement strand
CGACGCTGCCCGGCTTGACATGCTTGCGGGACTCGTGCATGTCCAGCACGACGAGTGGGCGTGTCCGTGCCAGCACCGAATGCAACGCCCTCGTCTCGGGTTGCGCGCGCGCCAGGTGGTCCCGGTTGAGGTCCGCGTCGTTGGCGTTTCGCCGGCTGCCCGCGTCGATGCCGTCCGGGTTGATGGTCGGCACGGCGACCACCTGCCACTGGCGAAGGAGGCCGGGTAGGTAGCCGTCGAGGTCGTCGGCCACGCCGGCGATGAACCGCAGGATGGCCTCACGGCCGGCGGGCTCGTCGCCATGCTGCGACCCAATGAGCATCACCGCGGCCCGGGAGCCCGCCTGAGCCGTAGAGCCGCCGAGGCGCACGAGCCGGACCGGGTTGCCGTTCACCGACTCGCCGATCACCTCGACCGCGACCCGATCCGATCGGCCCGCCCCGCCGAGCAGGACCGCTTCATCGTCCAGTGAGGTCCAGGTGAACATATCGGCGTTCTCGCCGGAGCTGCCGGACGCCGACCGTGAGGCCGGCATGCCGGCGGCGACTCGTCGCATAGTTGTGGATCTTACTCGGTGCGGGTCCGGCGGCGTCGATTGCCGACGTATCCAGGCAGTTGAGGGTACTGCGAAAGGCGACGTCAGGAGGCGATTCAGGGCCGATGACGGGGCCGAGGCGAACTCCTAGCGTGATGGGCATGAGAACAACAGGAATCGCAGTACTCGGCTTGTTCGTCGGGCTCCTCACCGGGCTCGTGCTGTGGGAGATCGTCGGTGTCGCGATGCTCGGGATCGGGGGAGGGTCACTGGATCTCCCCGGGCCGGTCGTGGTCATGCTCCGCGCGGTCACGCCGCTGTTCGGGGTCATCGGCGCGATCGTCGCGGTGGCGCTCGACCGGCGCAACCGCACCAAGACGAAGCCGTGAGGCTAGGCCGCGCCTGGTGCCGTGCGGAGGAACTGAGCTAACCCCCCAGCCTCGCAACGACTCGCCTGCCCAACCGGCTCAGCGAGAACGGCTGCTGCAGGCGGACCGGCGGCACGCCCCCCGGGTCCGTCTGCGGCGCCTCGTTGCTGATCAGGATCGGGTAGGTCCGCATGAACCGTCCCCCCTCTGTTGCGGCGTGCACGCACCGCAAACAAGGAATGACGGGAACGCCAGCGATCGAGTGCAAGCGCGCCGGAACCGCCACGCGGTTCTCGGCACGGGGGACATCGTTCATGATTGTCGGTGTGTCCGGCCCGCAGCCACTCCAGCGAGGTGACCCGACGCAGGTCGGCGGGTACCGGCTGCGCGGAGTGCTGGGGAGGGGCGGCCAGGGAGCGGTCTACGTCGGCCGCGCGCCCACCGGCGGTGATGTCGCGATCAAGGTTCTCCACGGGCAGCACCTGACCGACCCGGCGGCGCGGCGACGGTTCCTGCGCGAGGCCGAGCTGGTCCAACGGGTGGCGGCCTTCTGTACCGCCCAGGTGCTGGACGTCGACATCGAGGCGGACCTGCCTTACGTGGTCAGCGAGTACGTACCCGGCCCGACGCTCCACGAGCTCGTCACAGCCGACGGCCCGCGGGTCGGCGGCAGCCTGGAGCGCC
>CAZMXH010000631.1:0-1594 GCA_964570165.1 uncultured Actinomycetes bacterium | reverse complement strand
CGCCCCGGCCCCCGGTAGACGTACGGGTCAGGCGGAGAAGGTGGTCCGCCGGCGCCGGGCCAGCAGGAACAGCCCGCCGCCCAGCGCGATCAGGAACACCGCCGCACCGGCTACGAGCGCGACCGGCGCACCGGTCTTCGGCAGCTCACCACCGGCACCATCGTCAGTGCCGTCGTCCGCACCGTCGTCCGCACCGTCGTCAGTGCCGTCCGCGCAGTCCGGCGCCTCGATCTCAAAGGCCCAGCTCCGCACCTGCACGGTCAGGTTCTCGCCGCCGGGGCCCAGCGGGAGTGGCGTGGACAGGTGCAGCGACACCACATGGGTACCCGGCTCCACCTCGTGGGTGGACTCGGGCGCGACATCCGCCCCGTCGAGCCGCCAAGCCAGCGAGAAGCCCGGCCGGTCGCCGGCCACGGCGGGCTGAACCGCCGGCGCCGACCCGGTCAGCTCGTCGACGATCTGCGCGACGTCCGGCAGCGCCGGGACGGTGATGCTCGCCGGAGCGTCACAGGTCGGCTGGCTGGCGGTCGGCTCCGGCAGCGAGTCGCAGAACGCGGGCCGGTCCCAGCGGTGCGACCAGGTGTAGGTGACGAACGTGGCCGTGACCTCCACCTCGCCCGGGCCCACCAGGATGACCGCGTTCTCACCGGCACCGGGGAGCGTGTCCCCGGCGACCGGCCAGACCCGCTCGCCGTCCACCCGCACCTGCCACTCGACCCGGTCGGGTTTCTCGCTACCCAGCAAGACCTGGGTCCCGTCGCAGACATTCATGAACGCCACCCGGTAGCCCGGGGGTGGGACGCTCGGGAGGTCCTGTGCCGACGCCGGCGCTCCGGGTGCGACCGCTCCCACCACTGCGAGTGCCAAGCCCGCTGCGGCGACCGCTAGCCGTCGTGGCACGGACGTTCTCCTCATCGTGTTCCTCCTCTTGCCCACAAAGGGCGAGTGGCCCCCGCGGCCGGACCTCCGGCCACACCCGCCATGCCGGCACGTCCACCGGCCGAGGCGATGATAGCCGGGGCAGGCCAGCACTGGGACACAAAGATCAGCTGCGTACGGCGACTCTGGCGCAACGGGCATAGCCCCATGCCCGACCGGCCGACCGCATGCTGACGAACCACGTAGACACCGGACACCGCCGGTGACCGCACGCGCTCAGGGCAGCGCCAGGCACCGGACGCGGACTGTCACTCCACAGTGACCGATTTCGCGAGGTTGCGGGGCTGGTCCACGTCGTGACCGCGGGCGGCCGCGATCTCACACGCCAACACCTGCAGTGGCACGGTAGTCACCAGCGGCGCCAACAGGGTCGGGGCGGCGGGCACCCGGATCAGGTGGTCACCGTACGGCGCGACCGCCTCGTCACCCTCCTCGGCGATCACGATCGTCCGGGCACCCCGGGCGCGGACCTCCTGCAGATTGGAGACGATCTTGTCATGGAGTACGCTGCGGCTGCCCGGCGAGGGAGCCACGCAGACGACCGGCGTACCGTCGTCAATCAGCGCGATCGGGCCGTGCTTCAACTCCCCCGCGGCGAACCCCTCGGCGTGCATGTAGGCGAGCTCCTTCAGCTTCAGGGCACCCTCCAGCGCGA
>CAZMXH010000630.1:0-1600 GCA_964570165.1 uncultured Actinomycetes bacterium | reverse complement strand
GTCACCGACGAGGAGTACGAGCACCAGACCTTCGACGGCGTGCCGCACATCCCCATCGCCACGCTCCCCGGCATGTCCGACCGGACCGTCACGATCTCCTCGGCGGCCAAGACGTTCTCGGTGACCGGGTGGAAGATCGGCTGGCTGCACGCGCGGCCGGAGCTGGTGGGCGCCGTGCGGGCGGTCAAGCAGTTCCTCACCTACGTCAACGGCGCTCCCTTCCAGCCGGCGGTCGCCAACGCGCTCGGCCTCGACGACGGCTTCTATGCCGACCTCGCCGCCGGCCTGCAGCGCAAGCGAGACCTGCTCTCCGACGGTCTCCGCGCGGCCGGCTTCGACGTGTTCGCCTCTCGCGGCACCTACTTCGTCGTCACGGACGCCGCTCCGCTCGGCTACAGCGACGGCACCGAGTTGTGCTGGCGGCTGCCGGAGCTCGTCGGCGTGGCCGCCGTCCCCGTGGCGGTGTTCAACGACGATCCCGACGCCGCCCGGTCGCTCGTGCGATTCGCGTTCTGCAAGAGGGACGACGTCCTGAGGGAGGCCGTCGAGCGACTCGCCAAACTGCCGCGGCCGTGACACGGCCCCGCCGCATGGGGCACCGCCTACGATGACGGTATGGCCCCGCACGACTCCGCTGTCCCTGCCAAGTTCGGCACGATCGGGCTGACGTTCGACGACGTGCTTCTCCAACCGGGGGAGTCCGAGGTCATACCGAGCGAGGCGGATACGACCTCCCGCGTCTCGCGGCGGGTGACCGTGGCGATCCCGCTGCTGTCCGCGGCGATGGATACCGTGACCGAGGCCCGGATGGCCATCGCGATGGCCCGCGAGGGCGGTCTCGGCGTACTGCACCGCAGCATGTCGATCGACGACCAGGTCCGCCAGGTCGACCTCGTGAAGCGCTCGGAGTCCGGCATGGTCACGGACCCGGTCACGACCGGCCCGGACGCCACACTGGCCGAGGTGGACGCCGTCTGCGCCCACTACCGGGTGTCCGGCCTTCCGGTGGTCGAAGGCGACAACGTCCTCGTCGGCATCGTCACGAATCGCGACCTGCGCTTCGTCCCGCCCGGCGAGTACAACGACCGCCGGGTCCGTGAGGTGATGACGCCGATGCCGCTGGTCACCGGCCCCGTGGGCATCAAGCCCGACGACGCCATGGCGCTGCTGGCCAAGCACCGTATCGAGAAGCTGCCCCTGGTCGACGACGCCGGGCGGCTGCGCGGCCTGATCACCGTGAAGGACTTCGTGAAGTCCGAGCAGCGCACGACCGCCACCAAGGACGGCGACGGGCGGCTGATGGTGGCTGCTGCGGTCGGCTTCCTCGGTGACGCCTTCGAGCGCGCGATGAGCCTCGTCGAGGCCGGGGTGGACGCTCTCGTGGTAGACACCGCCCACGGCCACACCAGAGCGTTGCTGGAGATGGTGCGCAAGCTCAAGGCCGAGCCGGCGGCCGCCGAGGTGGACATCGTGGGTGGCAATGTCGCCACGAGGGCGGGTGCGCAGGCGCTCGTCGACGCCGGCGTGGACGCGGTCAAGGTGGGCATCGGCCCCGGGTCGATCTGCACGACGCGGGTCGTCGCCGGTGTGGGAGTACCCC
>CAZMXH010000629.1:307-1609 GCA_964570165.1 uncultured Actinomycetes bacterium | reverse complement strand
GCTCACGACGGCGGCCTACCGGCTCGGCGACGGCCCGGCGGTGTACGCGCTCGAGGGCTCCATCGCTGTGACGGGCGCGCTGGTGCAGTGGCTGCGCGACAACATGGGGCTGATCGGTTCGGCGGACGAGATCGAAGCGCTGGCGGCGACCGTCGACGACAATGGCGGCGCCTACTTCGTGCCCGCATTCTCCGGGCTGTTCGCGCCGTACTGGCGCCCTGACGCGCGCGGCGCGCTCGTGGGACTCACCGGGTACGTCAACCGCGGGCACGTCGCGCGGGCGGTGCTGGAGGCCACGGCGTACCAGACGCGGGAGGTCGTCGAGGCGATGAACGCCGACTCCGGTGTGACGCTGTCGGAGTTGCGCGTGGACGGCGGCATGGTCCGCAACGACCTTCTCATGCAGTTTCAGGCGGACATCCTGGACGTGCCCGTCGTCCGACCGAAGGTGTCCGAGACGACGGCGCTCGGCGCCGCGTACGCCGCCGGGCTTGCGGTCGGCTACTGGAGCACCCTGGACGAGTTGCAGGCGATGTGGGCCGAGGACCGGCGGTGGCAGCCGCGGCTCGACGCGACGGAGCGCGAGCGGCTGTACGGGCGGTGGAAGAAGGCCGTCACGCGGACCTTCGACTGGGTGTGACCCGACTGGGTGTGACCCGCGCGGTCTGACCCGCGCGCCCGCCATCCCGCCGTCCCGCCATCCCGCCGTCCCGCCGAGTTGTCAGGCCGGACAGGTCGCCTGCCTGCGGGGACGGCACCACTCACCCTGACAAGTCGGGTAGTAGCGTAGAAGCATGGGTGTGACGGTGCAGGACGAGCGGCGGGTGGTCGGCGCGGTACGGCGCGAACTGTTGATCGGCGGCGAGTGGCGGCCGGCGCAGGCGGGCGGGACGATGGCCGTCCGGGATCCGGCTACGACGGAGGTTCTCTGCGAGATCGCCGACGCCGGGCCGGAGGACGGGAAGGCGGCGCTCGCCGCCGCGACCGATGCTCAGCCCGCGTGGGCGGCGACGGCTCCGCGAGAGCGGGCCGAGATCCTCCGCCGCGGGTACGAGACCCTCATGGCGCGGCAGGACGACCTGGCCCTGCTGATGACCCTGGAGATGGGCAAGCCGCTGGCCGAATCGCGCGGCGAGATCGCGTACGCCGCGGAGTTCCTGCGGTGGTTCTCCGAGGAGGCGAGCCGGATCGAGGGTTCGTACCGGATACCGCCGGCGGGCGGCAGCCGGATCCTCACCATGCGTCAGCCGGTCGGGCCGTGCCTGTTCATCACGCCGTGGAACTTCCCCATGGCCATGGGCA
>CAZMXH010000629.1:0-297 GCA_964570165.1 uncultured Actinomycetes bacterium | reverse complement strand
GGGCACACGAAAGATCGGCCCGGCGGTAGCGGCAGGGTGCACCATGGTCATCAAGCCGGCGGGCGAGACGCCGCTGTCGATGCTGGCGCTGGCGGCGATTCTGGAGGAGGCCGGTTTGCCGCCCGGCGTGCTGAACGTCATCACGACGTCGCGGTCCGGCGCGGTGATGGAGCCGCTGATCCGCGACCCCCGCGCCCGGAAGCTGTCGTTCACGGGTTCCACGGACGTCGGCCGGCGGCTGGTCGAGCAGTCGGCCGAGCAACTCCTGCGGGTGTCCATGGAACTCGGGGGTAACGC
>CAZMXH010000628.1:0-1614 GCA_964570165.1 uncultured Actinomycetes bacterium | reverse complement strand
ATGCCGCTTTCGGCCAGCGGGGTGTCGAAGCACCGGTCGTCCCCGAACTCGCGGGCAAGTCCGTCGGTGACCCGGAACACGCCGCCCAGCGTTCCGACGTCCTCGCCGAACATCAGCACGGTGTCGTCGTCGGTCATGGCGTCGCGCAGTGCGGCGTTGAGGGCCTGGGCCATCGTCATGGCCGGCATCAGGCACCCTCCTCCAGCTCCTCGGCGAGCCAGCCCCGCTGCTCCCACAGCTGCGGCGTCGACCTGGTGTAGACGTGGTCGAACAGCTCCAGCGGATCGACCTTGGGGTCGGCGTTGAGCGCGTCGCGGACCCGGCCGGCGAACAGCTCGGCTTCCTTGCGAACGGCGCCGACATCCTCGTCGGCCAGCATCCCGGATGCGGTCAGGTACGTCTCCAGGCGGGTGATCGGGTCGCGGCGGAGCCAGGTCTCGACCTCGGACTCGTCGCGGTAGCGGCTCGCGTCGTCGGCGTTGGTGTGCGCCTCGATCCGGTACGTGTTCGCCTCGACGAGGTACGGCCCGTCCCCGGCCCGGGCGCTTTCGACCGCGTGCTGCAGGACGGCGAGAACCGCGACCGGATCGTTGCCGTCGACCTGTTCGCTGCGAATGCCGTATCCGACGCCCTTGTGGGCAAGTGTCGGGGCCGCGGTCTGCGTGGACAGCGGGACGGAGATCGCGTACCGGTTGTTCTGGATCAGGAACACGACCGGCGCCCGGTACACGGCCGCGAAGTTCAGCGCCTCGTGGAAGTCGCCCTCGCTGGTGCCGCCGTCGCCCACGAAGACCATCGCCACGCTGTCCTCCCCGCGGCGCTTCGCCGCGTAGGCGAGCCCGGCCGCGTGCGGGCAGTGCGTGGCCAGTGGCGTGCACTGCGGCATGGTGCGGGTGGCGCGGGGGTCGTACCCGCAGTGCCAGCTGCCCTGGAGCAGCGTCAAGGCCTGAACCGGGTCGATGTCGCGGGTGATCAGCGCCATCGAGTCGCGGTATGTCGGGAACAGCCAGTCCGTGTCGCGCAGCACGAGGACGCCGCCGACCTGGCAGGCCTCCTGGCCCCGGCTGGACGGATAGACCGCGAGCCGGCCCTGCCGGGTGAGCGCGGTCGCCTGGGCATCGAAGCGGCGGCCGATCACCATCCGGCGGTACGCCTCGACCAGGAGTTCGGTATCGGGGTGCTCGTACGCGCCCCGGTCGCTCTTCGGCGCGGGTGCCCCGCTGTCGTCGAGGAACCGAATCGGTCTGGCGGACGGGAGCAGCTTGGCCGCCACCCTGTCGGTGCCGGAGGTTCTGGAGCCGGTGCGGCGCGTGGTCTGGGTGGTCATGATCGGTCACACCCCTGGAGTCGACATTGGCCCCCGGTCGCCTTCATATCGTGCTCCCGGTGAGATACTCATGGCCATATGACGTCACAACTCACGACAGATGGCCTCTGGAGCCAGCGATGACCGACCAAACGTCTTGGCAACTGGTCGAAGACACCTGGCGCACGGGACGATCTGCAAGGACGCTCGACCGGGTCGACCGGCAGATCCTGGCGGAGCTGACGCGCGACGGCAGGCTGTCGATCCGTGCGCTGTCGGAACGGGTGCACGTCTCCCGGGCCAACGCG
>CAZMXH010000627.1:0-1614 GCA_964570165.1 uncultured Actinomycetes bacterium | reverse complement strand
CCTGCGGCATACATCCGCTCCTCGACGTCGACGGTCAGCGGGAAGAAGTCGAGGTGCTCCCTTGGCTGCTTGGACGCCGTGGTCGTGGACAGCACCATGGTCTCGTCGTCGAGGTACGCGACCGCGGAACCGGCGGCCAGCCGGGCCAGCTGACCGGTCTCGAACCTGATCTTCCGCGTGCCGAACCGCCCGTTGTCGAGCACGGCCTCAGAACTGTGAATTTGTGGACCCGTCACGGGCCATCCTCCTGATCGTTCGCGGGATGGCAGCTCGAGGCCTGAGTCGGCATCCTGCCGGTCTTCGATGGAAGCCTCCGGAAGCTGAGACCCTCCGGAAGCCACAACCGAGGACCGGCCCGCTGGTCATGCCGTGCACGCCATCCCATCTGGCTATTCGTCGCTATTCAGTTGTACCCAATACATCAAGGGAGCGGACTCCCATGCGGAGGACCGCTCCCTCGTACCGGCTCAGCCACGGATACCGAGCCGCTTGATGAGCTCTCGGTAGCGCGTGATGTCGCTGTCGCGCAGGTACTTGAGCAGCCGCTTGCGGCGCCCGACCTGCAGGAGCAGGCCGCGGCGGCTGTGGTGGTCGTGCTCGTGCACCTTCAGGTGCTCGGTGAGATGGCCGATACTGTGTGTCAGTAGCGCGATCTGCACCTCCGGCGAGCCGGTGTCGCTCTCGCTGCGACCGTACTCCGCGATGATCTGCTTCTTGGTGGCAGTGTCGATCGACACTTCGGCTCCCTCTTTCTGCTCGTTGCGCGGCGCACCCGGGCCGATCCACCGGGGCACTCTCCGTCCGCGGCCGTTCTGACGGCACGGCAAGAGTATCAGCGCAGCCTGTCCCGAACGTAATCGATGACTTGTCAGGCCGGACAACACGCTGGCCAGGCAGCCCGTCACGGATCACCCTGACAACTCACGCTGAATCGGGTGCTGTACTACTGAGGTCCCGGCTGCAGCACCGCCCGGACGGCCTCCACGTCCTCACGCATCCGGGCGACGAGTTGCTCGGCGGACTCGAAGCGCTGCTGACCCCTGATCCGGGCGACGAACTCGATCGCCACGGGCACGCCGTACAGGTCCAGGTCGTCGCGGTCGAGGACGTACGGCTCGATGGTGCGCTCACCTTCTCCGAACGTCGGATTCGTCCCGACCGAGATCGCCGCTGGGAGACGCGCGGCATCGGGGTCGTCCAGCCGGATCAACCACCCGGCGTAGACCCCGTCGGCGGGCACGATCCGGCGCTGCGGTGCCGGGATGTTCGCTGTCGGAAAGCCGAGAGCCTTCCCGCGCTGCGACCCGCGGGCTACGACGCCCTCCACGCGGTACGGGCGCCCGAGCGCCTGGCTGGCGGCGGCGACGTCGCCGTCGGTTAGCCGCTCGCGGACATAGCTCGATGACCAGCGATTCACCCCTTCGCCGCCGATGATCTCCACCGCGTCCACCGAGAAGCCGTGGTCCATGCCGAGGCGCTCGAGCAGCGCGACGTCACCGGCCGCGCGGTGGCCGAACCGGAAGTCCGCGCCCACCACGACGGTGCGGACCCCGAGACGGCCGACGAGGATGTCGGCGACGAACTCCGCCGCCGGCTGCTGCGCGCGGACCTTGT
>CAZMXH010000626.1:0-1621 GCA_964570165.1 uncultured Actinomycetes bacterium | reverse complement strand
CACCATCCCCAACTTTGAACGAGAGAAACTCCTGCCAACTTCTTGACGCGGGACATTTGAGTGCGCGGTGGGTTTCGGGGTTGTAGGCGAGGCGGTCTTGCCAGCAGTGCCAGATGACGTGCAGCCAGGCGCGGGCGAGGATGCGGACGGCGTGGGCGTGGTCGTGGCCGCGGTTGCGTGCTCGGTCGTAGAGGTCGGCGGCCCAGGGGTTGGCGTGTCGGGAGTCGGCTGCGAAGTCGGTGACGGCGTCGCGCAGTTGTTTGTCGCAGGACCATCTGAAGCCGACGGCGCGGAGTTTCCCGGACTGGCGGGTGGAGGGTGCTGCGCCGGCCAGGCAGGTCAGAGATTCCGGGGTGGGGAACCTGGCGCGGCAGTCACCGATCTCGCCCAGCAGCCGGGCGGCGCGGACCCGGCCCGATCTGGGCAGGCTGGTGAAGATGTGCGCGTCGGTGTGGGCGTTGAGCTGGTGGTCGATCTGCTTTTCGAGCGTCTTGATCTGCTCGATCAGGGCGCGGAGCAGCGTGACGTAGCTGGTGGTGATGTGGGCCTGGGTGGTGCCGTGGACGTCGGTCGCTCCGCGTGTCGCGTCGATGATCCTCTGGTACAGGGCGGCGGGGTCGACCTTGCCGGAGTAGCCCTGCTTGGTCAGCCAGTCACCGAGCCGCTTCGGGCTCAACCAGTCGATCTTGTCTTGGGTGTCGAACCGGGCCAGGAAGGCCAGGCTGATCGCGGAGTCGAGCTCGTTGAACAGGCCGACCACGGCGGGCAGCACCAGGCGCAGGTGCGCACGCAGCTGGTTGGCAGCGGCGACACGGTGTTTGACCAAGTCCTTGCGGGCTCGACAGGCGCTACGCAGCGCGACGGTGTCGTCACGGTCGGGAACCAGTGGCCGCAGCCGGGCACGGTCAGTGCGCAGGGTGTCGGCCAGCACGTAAGCGTCGAACCGGTCGTCCTTGTTGCCGGCCGACCCGTAACGGCCGCGCAGGTTCTTGACCTGGTTCGGGCTGATCACCACCACGGTCAGATCAGCGGCGAGCAAGGCCTCGACGACCGGCCCGTCGGGGCGCTCGATGGCGACCTCGGCCACGCCGTGCTTGCCCAGCACGTTGATGAGCTGTCGCAGGCCTGCGGCAGTGTGCTCGATGGCGCATCGGTGGATCTCTCGCCCGCGGCCGTCCGCGATCGCGACCGCGTGGTCGTCGACAGCCCAGTCGATGCCCGCGGTGAGGTCGTTGGGTGGGAACTCGGGCAGTGTGTTGTGCGGTGTGATGCTGGCAGACTTCACGTCAGCCTCCTCGCTGCTAGCTCCAGTGGGGAGGCACCCTCGTCTTCGGGTGGCCTTGGTGCCGGGACGTGCCTGCCGGTTCGCTCACTGAACGGCGCTCGCAGCCACTCCTGGCGTTGGCGCTCAGCCCTATCGACGGTCCACACGTCCCGGGCAACCACCAGGCCCTGCAGATCTCACAGTGGACGTCGTCCGCGTCAAGCGAGCAGGGCAGTGACCCGGTGGCACCCGGGGTGCATCAGCGCCCTATCGGAGAACGCTGACGTGAGAATGGTGGACCAGTGAGCCGCGTCGCCGACTGGTCGGTAGCCGAGCTCGGCGTCGAGGGACGGGTGC
>CAZMXH010000625.1:0-1626 GCA_964570165.1 uncultured Actinomycetes bacterium | reverse complement strand
GTTGATCTCGACCAGATCGACGTCGTCGATCGTCATGCCGGCGTGCGCCAGTGCTCGGCGCGACGCCTCGACCGGGCCCAACCCCATGATCTCGGGCGACAGCGCCGAAACGCCGGTGGCGACGACGCGCGCCAGGGGTGTGATCCCCAGCTCGCGGGCCTTGGCGTCCGACATGATCACGACCGCTGCCGCGCCGTCGGTGAGGGGGCAGCAGTTGCCCGCGGTCACCCGCCCGTCCGGCCGGAAGACCGGGTCCAGCGCGGCGACCTTCTCCAGCGTCGTCCCGGGCCGCGGGCCGTCGTCGGTTTCGACCACCCTGCCGTCGGGCAGTGTTACCGGCACGATCTCCCGGGCCCAGAAGCCGTTCGCGATCGCCTTCTCGGCCAGGTTCTGCGAGCGGACGCCGTACTCGTCCATCTCCTCACGCGTGATGCCCCTGGCCAGCGCGAGGTTCTCCGCGGTCTGGCCCATCGCGATGTAGATGTCCGGGACGGCGCCGTCGTCCCGCGGGTCGTGCCACGACGTCGCGCCTCCAGCGGCCGCCGCGGCCGTCCGTGCCTCCGCCTCCGCGAAGACGGGATTGTGGGTGTCCGGCCACGAGTCCGAGGTGCCCTTTCCGTACCGCGAGACCGTCTCCACGCCGGCCGAGATGAACACGTCACCCTGGCAGGTGGTCGTAGCCGAGCAGGACGGCGACCACTCGGGCCATGTTGAATCCCTGTTCGCCGCCAGGCAGGCCACAGCCGAGCAGCAGGTCGTCGATATCGGCCGGGTCCAGTTGAGCGACCTTGTCCAGGGCGGCCCGCACGATGCGCGTGGTGAGGTCGTCGGGACGCATGTCGACGAGGGAGCCCTTGCCGGCCCGGCCGATGGGGGAGCGGGCGGTCGCGACGATGACGGCTTCGCTCATGGTGATCACCTCTCGGTTGCGCCGGCTCGGCCTGCCGATTCCGGCGCGCTGTCAGCTCGGTAGGGGCGCAGCTCCCGTCGCGCCAGCGACCGCCGGTGCACCTCGTCCGGGCCGTCGGCGAGCCGTAGGGTACGTGCGGTGGCCCACATCTGGGCCAGCGGGAAGTCCTGGGTCACCCCGCCGCCCCCGTGCACCTGGATCGCCTTGTCGAGCACCCATTCGGCCATGCTCGGTACGGCGATCTTGATCGCCTGGATCTCGGTGTGGGCACCCTTGTTGCCGACGGTGTCCATCAGCCACGCCGTCTTCAGGACGAGCAGCCGCGCCTGCTCGATGCGTACCCGGGCCTCGGCGATCCACTCGCCGACCGGGCCGTGCTCGGCGATCGGCCTGCCGAACGAGACGCGGGCGACCGCCCTGCGGCACATCAGCTCCAGCGCCCGCTCGGCCATCCCGATCAGCCGCATGCAGTGGTGGATCCTGCCGGGCCCGAGCCGGGCCTGTGCGATCGCGAAGCCGTCTCCCTCGCCACCCAGCAGGTTGGCCGCCGGCACACGCACATTGTCGAAGACCACCTCGCCGTGGCCGCCGTGCACGGAGTCGGTGTAGCCGAACACGTGGACACCGCGCCGGATCCCGACTCCCGGCGTATCACGTGGCACCAGGATCATGCTCTGCTGGTGGTGCCGGTCGGCGTCCGGGTCGGTCTTGCCCAT
>CAZMXH010000624.1:0-1629 GCA_964570165.1 uncultured Actinomycetes bacterium | reverse complement strand
AGCAGCCCTCCGGCCCGGTCGGCCCGCTCGTAGACGGCCACGGTGTGCCCGGCCCTGGTCAACTGCTGCGCCGCCGCCAGGCCGGCCGGGCCGGAGCCGACCACCGCGACCGTCTGGTCGGTCAGCCGCGACGGCGGCTGGGGCACCACCCAACCTTCCTGGAACGCCCGATCGATGATCGATACCTCGACGTTCTTGATGGTCACCGGCTCGTCGCCGATCGCAAGCACGCACGCGGCCTCGCACGGAGCGGGGCAAAGCCGCCCTGTGAACTCCGGGAAGTTGTTCGTGGCGTGCAGCCGCTCCGCCGCGGGCCTCCAGTCCTCCCGCCAGACCAGGTCGTTCCACTCGGGGATCAGGTTGCCCAACGGGCAGCCCTGGTGGCAGAACGGGATGCCGCAGTCCATGCACCGCCCGGCCTGCTTGGAGATGATCGGCAGCAGGCCGCCCTCGACGTACACCTCGCGCCAGTCACCGACCCGCTCGGGCACCGGGCGGGTCGGGGCGCCAACGCGCGGCGTGGTCAAGAAGCCACGGGGGTCAGCCATGAGCAGCCTCCATGACCGCTTCGAGCACGTCCCGGCCCTGCCGCTCCGCCTCGGCCTTCGCGAGCAGCACGCGCTTGAAGTCGCGCGGCATGATCGTGGTGAACCGGCCGGCCACCGCCGCCCAGTTCGACAGCAGCCGCCGCGCCAGCGGCGAGCCCGTCTCCTCGGCGTGCCGCCGCACCAGCGCCCGCACCTCCTCCAAGTCCTGGGCGCTGGGCTGCTCCAGGTCGACCATGCCCGGGTTCACCAAGGTGGGATCGAGGTCGAGCACGTAAGCCACGCCGCCCGACATGCCGGCGGCCACGTTCCGCCCGGTGCGCCCGAGAATCACGACCTTCCCGCCGGTCATGTACTCGCAGGCGTGATCCCCCGTGCCCTCCACGACGGCCGTCACACCCGAGTTGCGCACGCAGAACCGCTCGCCCACGACGCCCCGCACGAACAGTTCGCCGCTGGTAGCGCCGTACGCGGCCACGTTGCCGGCGATGACGTTGTGCTCCGCGTCGAACGTCGCGGCTCGGTCAGGACGGACGATGACCCGGCCGCCCGACAGCCCCTTGGCGAGGTAGTCGTTGGCGTCCCCCTCGAGGCGCAGCGTTATCCCGCGTGGGACGAAGGCCCCAAAGGACTGGCCGGCCGATCCGATCATGGTGAGGTCGATCGTGTCGTCCGGGAGCCCCTGCCCGTTCGTCGCCTTGGTGACCTCGTGGCCGAGCATGGTCCCTACGGTCCGGTTCACGTTCCGGATGGCAAGTTGCGCCCGCACCGGCGTTCCCTCTGCCAGCGCATCCGCGGCCAGCGTGATCAGATCGTTGTCCAGGGCCTTGACCAGTCCGTGGTCCTGCTCGACGACCTGGTGCCGCGCCGCGCCCGGGGGGAGGTCGGGCACGTGGAGGATCGGCGACAGGTCCAGCCCGGACGCCTTCCAGTGCTCGACGGCCCGCGACGTGTCCAGCAACTCGGCATGCCCGATCGCCTCGTCCAGCGAACGGAACCCGAGGGCTGCGAGGTACTCCCGGACCTCTTGGGCGATGTACTCGAAGAACGTGACGACGTGCTCCGCCTTCCCGTTGAACCGCGC
>CAZMXH010000623.1:0-1634 GCA_964570165.1 uncultured Actinomycetes bacterium | reverse complement strand
GCACCGGCATCCGGATGTCCATCAGCACGACGTCCGGCACCGTGCGCCGTACCACTTCAAAGCCCTCGCGACCGTCGGCGGCCTCGCCCACGAGTTCCAGGTCGGTCTCCACCTCCAGCAGCGCCCGCACGCCCATCCGGAGCACTGCCTGGTCGTCCACCACCACGACCCGAATCACGGCGATCCCTCGACGGACTGCGCAGCGTCCCCGACGGGCAGCCGGGCCCGGACGGCGAACCCGCCGGCCGGCCGCGGTCCTGCCTCCAGCGTGCCGCCAAGCGCCTCGGCACGCTCTCGCATGCCGGCGATGCCGTGCCCGCTACCGGCCGGCGCAGCGGTGCCTCGACCCGTGTCCACGACCTCGACGTCCAGCACGCCACCATCCTTAGCGACGCGTACCCGGGCGGTCGCCTCCGGGCCGCCGTGCCGGAGCACGTTGGTCAGCGCCTCCTGGACGATGCGGTACGCCGCACGGTCGACTCCCGCCGGGACATCGGCGGAGCCGTCCTCGGCGTCCACGGTGACGGCCAGCCCGCTGGAGCGGATCCGCTCGGCCAACCGGTCCAGGTCCCGCAGCCCCGCGTGCGGGCGGACCGGCGCGTCGCCACTCTCCGGTTCGCGGCGCAGCGCCTCCACCTCGGCCCGCAGCCCGTCCAGCGCGTCCTTGCTGGTGTCCCTGATCGCCTCGAGCGACGACCGTGCCTTGGCCGGATCGCGCTCCAGCATCCGCAAGGCTACGCCGGCGTGCATCGCGATCACCGCGAGCCCGTGCCCGACAGTGTCGTGCATGTCCTGAGCCAGCTGCAGCCGCTCCTCGGAGACCGCCCGGCGCGCCTGCGCAGCGCGCACGTCCGCCGCGGCGTCCCGCCGTACCTTCACGACCACGCCGACCGCGGCGGGGACGACCACCCACGCGGCTGCGCCGAGGAACGCCAGCCACCCCAACGTCCCCGTGACCAGCCCTACACCCACGGCCGCCTCACCTGCTGCGAGCAGCATCGCCACACCCGTCAGGCTGGTTCGTACCGGATAGCGGGATGTCAGCGCGTACACGGCCACGACCAGGCCGAAGAGAATAGGACCGGGCGTGTATCCGAGGGCGAAGTAGACGGCGGTGGCTGTGCCGGCCACGGTGAAGGTCCACACCGGCCGCCAGCGCCATGCCACGACCGACAGGCAGACGACCGCGGTGAGGACGTACCAGACGGGGTTCGCTGACCGTCCCCAGCTCTCAGCGGCCGGCCCGGTGCCGGCCATGCCGACGTACGTGAGCAGGGCGGCGAGCCCGACATCGGGCCACGTGATGCGCTGCGCGGCCATGGTTCGACAATAGGTGGCCGCTACGGCGGCCGTCGTCGGCACTGGCGCGTACCCACCGTACGTCCAGGTGCGTACTGCAACTGCCGCCAACGAGCGGACGACCGCGACCTCACGGCGGCGCGACGCTGGGTGGCATGACCGAACCAACTGCCACCACCATCGTCACCACCACGGCGCTGACCAAGCGCTACGGCGACCGGGCGGCCGTGGACAGCGTCGACCTCACCGTGCAGCGCGGCGAGGTCTACGGCTTCCTCGGCCCGAACGGCGCCGGCAAGACGACGACCCTGCGCATGCTGCTCGGCCTCGTTCGG
>CAZMXH010000622.1:0-1638 GCA_964570165.1 uncultured Actinomycetes bacterium | reverse complement strand
GCAGCGCGGTGAACTGGGCTTCGATGCGGTTGAGCCAGGACGAGTTTGTTGGTGTGTAGGCGATCTCGACGTTGTTCGCCTCGGCCCACTCACCGACGCGCTGGTCGGCCTGGGTGCTCAGGTGCGGGCTGAAGTTGTCGCAGATGATCGCGATCCGCACACCGGGTGGGTACAGGCTTCGTAGGTAGCGGCAGAACTCCAAGAACTGGGTGCGGCCTTTGCGTTTCTTGACGTGCCCGTACATGTGGTCGCGGGTAAGGTCCAGCGCGGCGAACAGGTGCCGCACCCCGCCGGTGCGGGTGTAGGTGGCCCGCCGCCTGGGCCGCCGCCGGTGCGGCCCGCGGTTGTGTTTGCCGCCGCGGTCGCTCCACTGCCGGCCAGGATGCGGCTGAAGGTTCAGCGGCCCGAACTCGTCAAGGCAGAAGATCACCTCTGGTTCGCCGAACTCGGGCATCACCTCGGCGTCGGCGATGGCGTACAGGTGCTCCAGGCGTGCCTTCTTGACCGCGTAATCGGGGTCGCGGGAACTCTTCCAGGTCTTTATCCGTTGAAAGGACACGTTCTCGGCGCGAAGCAGCGCCCGTAGCCCTTCGTGTGAGATGTCGTCGACCACCCCCTCTGCCACCAGGAAGTCGGCCAGCTTGGTCAGCGACCAGGTCGCAAACGGCAGCCCATGCTCGACCGGCTTGGACTTGGCGATCTTCTTGATCTCCCGCCGCTGCTCGTGTGTGAACGTCGGCGGCCGGCCGCCGCGGTACTTCGGGTACAACGAGTCGAACCCGTCGGTGTTGAAGTTGTGGATCACGTCGCGGACCCGGTCGGCGCTGGTGAACGCCACTTCGGCGATCCGGGCCACGCTCATGCCCTGGGCCGACAGCAGCACCATCTGCGCCCGCCGCCAGATCACCACCGAACCGCTGCCGCGTCGGATGATCCGCAGCAGCCGGTTGCCTTCCTCATCATCGAGTTCTCGAACTCGGACCCTCTCAGTCATGATCGACAGTCTCGCCCGATCACAGCCGGCATTGTGGAACCTACACCGGCGTGGCGCTACACAACCGGGCAAACATAGCCTGACGCGGCACTAGTGGCGATCCACGCCCATTCATACCAGCGGTGGCCCTTGCAGCCAGCTCCGCAGGAACGCTGCGACCAGCCGTGGGCCGGCACCCGACCGGCCAGGGTCTTGACGGTCCGGTTGCCGTCGGCGCAGGTCACGATGAAGCTGGTCGGTACGGTGAACACATACCCCTTGCCCAAGGATTCCACATAGGTGCGTAGCTGGCCTGCGCGTCCGTAGACTTCGTCGGCCACGATCCAGGCGAACGGCACCGAAGCCGCGACTGCGCGGGCGATCAGTTCGACCGCGAGCTGCGGCTTGGTCGCGAACCTGATCTGGTCGGGCACCTGCGCCCGCGCCCGCCGGCCGGCATCGCCGATCCACGTCTTGGGCAGGTACAACATGAAGTCCATCAACGCGTGCGCCCGGGCGGTCACGTAGGCCAGGAACACCACCGTCTGGCAGTTCTCCACCTGCCCGGTGATACCGGCGTACTGCGGGGCCACCGCCACGGTGTGCTCGCCGGCCTTGAGCTCGGCGGTCTCGTCGATGGCCAGCACCGCCTCGGGGTCGGCCAA
>CAZMXH010000621.1:0-1649 GCA_964570165.1 uncultured Actinomycetes bacterium | reverse complement strand
CGTGGCAGCCGTAGGAGTTGCCCACAGAGTCGGTGTTGTTCTTGAACAGGTAGACGTCGCCGGCGATGCCCTCCTCGCGCAACCGCTTCTCGGCATCGACGAGCAACCCCTCGAGGACGCGCTCACCCGCCTTGTCATGGGTGACGAGGTCGGTGACGGAGTCGCACTCCGGGGTCGCGTACTCGGGATGGCTACCCACGTCGAGGTACAACCGGGCGCCGTTGGACAGGAAGACGTTGCTGCTGCGGCCCCACGTCACCACCCGCCGGAACAGGTAGCGCGCTACCTCATCCGGGGACAGCCGCCGCTGGCCTCGGAAGGTGCACGTGACTCCGTACTCGTTCTCGAGGCCGAAAATGCGGCGATCCATGCACTCAGCCTAGCCGCCCGGCGGCTCGCCGCCGCTGTTCTCGGCATCCGAGCTTGCGCCATCTCCGAGCAACTGTCGCAACGTGGGCTTGCGAATGCGCCGGAACTTGCGCCGCGGCCGCTCCCGGTCGAGCACCGCTACCTCGAGATCGTCGGTCGTCAGTTCCCGCGGAGGCGAAGTGTCTCTCGCCAGGGCGTCGATCGCGAGGCGGGCGGCTTCGTCAAAGGTCAGGCCCTCGCGGTAGTTCTCGGTGAGGTGCCGGTTGACCATGTCCGCCGCGCCGCCCATGACGGCGAACCCGTGCTCGTCCACCACCGAGCCCTCGTAGGTCAGCCGGTAGATCTGGTCCGCCTCAGGGGTGTCGCCCACCTCGGCGACGGCGATCTCGACCTCGTACGGCTTGGGTTGCGTCGTGAAGATCGCGTCGAGCGTCTGCGCGTAGGTGTTCGCTAGCGCCCGCCCAGTGACATCGGCACGGTCGAAGGAGTAGCCGCGCAGGTCTGCTAGGCGCACGCCGGCGACACGCAGGCTCTCCAACTCGGGGTACCTGCCGGCCGCGGCGAACGCGATGCGGTCGTAGATCTCGCTGATCTTGTGCAGCGACTGCGACAGGTTCTCCGCCACGAACAGGATGCCCTTGTCGTACTGCATGACGACCACGGACCGGCCGCGTGCGATGCCCTTGCGGGCGTAGTCGGCCTTGTCCTTGTAGAACTGCTCGGGAGAGACGTACCCGAACTGCATGGACACGACGCTCTAGTCCCTTCGACTCGTGAGCTGTGCAGGGGTTGTCCGGCGGGAAGGCGTCACCGGACGGGGGCGTTCGGCCCGTCAGGACGCTCCCGTCGAGCGGCGACGACGTGATCGACGACCTCCCCGACGGCCTCGTCGTCCAGCCGCCGGTAGCCCTCCTCGTCGACGACCGCGACGACCGGGAAGATGCGGCGGTGCAAGTCCGGACCACCGGTGGCCGAGTCGTCATCCGCGGCATCATAGAGCGCCTGGACACACACCGTCGTGGCCTCGTCGGCCGTCAGGTCGTCTCGGAACAGCTTCTTCAGCGCGCCGCGGGCGAACAGCGAGCCCGAGCCGACGCCGTAGAACGAGTGCTCCTCGTAACGCGCGCCGGTGATGTCGTACGAGAAGATCCGGCCGCTGCCGGTGGCCTCGTCGTACCCGGCGAACACCGGCACCGATGCCCACCCCGGCCGCGCCCCCGCCAGGTTGCCGCGAATCCTGTGCGCCAACCGGGTCGCCATGCCCTCCCGCGACAGACCGG
>CAZMXH010000620.1:0-1650 GCA_964570165.1 uncultured Actinomycetes bacterium | reverse complement strand
CCACGCTTGATGTGCCGGGTCATCGCGATACGCGCCGCCTCGATCTGACGGTTGGTCACGTAGTGGCCCTCGAGCGCCTGGATGCCGTACTCGCCGAAGGCGAGCGTCGTGCCGCCCGAGGCCAGCCCTCTCCGCTTCGGGTGGTGCTGCTTGCGGTGCTTGACCTTCTTGGGCATCAACATCTGTCAGCCCTCCTGCTCGCTGCTAGAGCCGGCGCTCTGCGGGGCGTCGCCGGCTGGTGTGGCCGCAGCGGTCTCGGCCGGCACGGGCACCTGCTCGCCGCGGCGTCCGGTGCCCCTACGCTCGCCGCGGGCGGGGCGCCGCCGCTCTGGACGGCGGCGCTGCTGGTCCACTCGGGCCTGGGCTGCCGCAGCCTCCCGCTCGGCGCGCGAACCGGCCAGCTCGCCCTTGTAGATCCACACCTTGACCCCGATGCGGCCGAAGGTCGTCCGCGCTTCGAAGAAGCCGTAGTCGACATCGGCCCGCAGGGTGTGCAGTGGCACCCGGCCGTCCCTGTAGAACTCCGAACGGCTCATCTCCGCGCCGCCGAGACGACCGGAGCACTGCACCTTGACGCCCTTGGCGCCGGCTCGCATCGTGGTCTGGATCGCCTTGCGCATCGCGCGCCGGAACGCGACCCGCGCGGAGAGCTGTTCGGCCACGCCCTGGGCGACCAGCTGGGCATCCAGGTCCGGCTGCTTCACCTCCAAGATGTTCAGCTGCACCTGCTTGCCGGTCAGCTTCTCCAACTCGGTGCGAAGCCGGTCGGCCTCCGTCCCACGGCGTCCGATCACGATGCCGGGCCGGGCGGTATGGATGTCGACCCGAACCCGGTCGCGGGTGCGCTCGATCTCCACCTTGGAGATGCCGGCCCGCTCGAGGCCGGAGCTCATCAGCCGGCGGATCGCGACGTCCTCGGCGAGGTAGTCGCGATACCTCTGGCCGTTGGCGGTGCTGTCGGCGAACCAGCGGCTCTTGTGATCGGTGGTGACACCGAGGCGGAAGCCGTGTGGGTTGATCTTCTGGCCCACTATCGGGCACCTCCCCTTGCGCCGGCGCGCTGTGGCTGCTCGTCGTCGAACCGCGGCTCCACGACCACGGTGATGTGGCTGGTCCGCTTGAGGATGCGGTAGGCGCGCCCGTGGGCCCGCGGCCGGTACCGCTTCATGGTCGGCCCCTCGTCGACGTACGCCTCAGAGATGTACAGCGTCTCCGCGTCCAGCCCTTCGTTGTTCTCGGCGTTGGCAATCGCGCTCTCGATCGCCTTGCGGACCGGGACGGCGGCCGCCTGCGGGACAAGCCGCAGCATCGCTGCCGCCTCGCCGGCGTGCATGCCCCGGATCAGGTCCACCACGCGGCGTGCCTTCGTGGCCGTGACACGGACGTACCGTGCCTGGGCCTTGGCCTGCATCGTCTCTCCTTCCATCGTGGTAGCCCTCACCGGCGGCGCGCTCGGCGGTCGTCCTTCTCGTGGCCCCGGAAGGTCCGCGTCGGCGCGAACTCGCCGAGCTTGTGCCCGACCATCGACTCGGTGATGAACACCGGGACGTGCTTGCGGCCGTCGTGTACGGCGATGGTGTGCCCGATCATCTCCGGCACGATCATCGACCGCCGGGACCACGTCTTGAGGACGTTCTTGGTCCCCGTCTC
>CAZMXH010000619.1:0-1650 GCA_964570165.1 uncultured Actinomycetes bacterium | reverse complement strand
TTGGGCAACTCGTCCCAGCCCAGCTCGGCCGACTCGGCCAGCTCCTCCTCGATGATCTCGTTGCAGAGCTCGATGCATTCGTCGCAGATGTAGACGCCGGGACCCGCGATGAGCTTCTTGACCTGCTTCTGGGATTTCCCGCAGAACGAACACTTCAGCAGGTCGCCGCCGTCGCCGATCCGTGCCACCGATACTCCCTAGGCTTGCGCACCGACACCTCCGGCCGGGGTGTATACCCGACGTTACCCGCTCTTACCGACTTTCGCGCTCCGCCGCCCCGGGGCGTGTCGGGCCGAAAGCACCGCAGCTGCGCAGCGACCAGTGGTGACCGGCCCCGGACCCGGAGCCTGGCCCGGGGACGGTCACCACTGGACCTTCGCTGGTCAGGCCGCCGCGGCCGCGACCAGGCTCTTCTTGCGGCTACTCAGCACATGGTCGACCAGGCCGTACTCCTTGGCCTCCTCAGCGGTCATGATCTTATCACGATCAATGTCCTTGGTGACCTTGCTCACGGGCTGGCCGGAGTGCCGGGCGATCATCTCCTCCAACTGCGTCCGCATCCGCATGATCTCACGGGCCTGGATCTCGATGTCCGAACCCTGACCGTAGCCACCCTCCATGGCCGGCTGGTGGATGATGATCCGCGAGTGCGGCAGCGCCATCCGCTTGCCCGGCGTACCCGCCGACAGCAGCACGGCCGCGGCGCTGGCGGCCTGGCCGAGGCAGACCGTGACGATGTCCGGGCGGACGAACTGCATGGTGTCGTAGATCGCCGTCATCGCGGTGTACGACCCGCCCGGCGAGTTGATGTACATGGTGATCTCGCGGTCCGGATCACTCGACTCCAGCGTCAGCAGCTGCGCCATCACGTCGTTGGCGGACGCGTCGTCGATCTGCACGCCGAGGAAGATGATCCGCTCCTCGAACAGCTTGTTGTACGGGTTGGACTCCTTGATCCCGTACGAGGTGCGCTCCACGAACGACGGAAGCACATAGCGGTTGTGCACCGGCGCGAACCCGCCGGGCGTGTACAGATCACTCATCCCTCGCCCTCCTCAGTTGCGGGTGCCGGCGCCGCTGGGAACCTGGGCCGCACCGGAGATCACCTGGTCGATGAAGCCGTAGTCGAGCGCCTCTTGGGCGGTGAACCACCGGTCTCGATCCGAGTCGGCCGCGATCTGCTCCACCGACTGACCGGTGTGGAACGAGACCCGCTCCTGGAACATCCGCTTCGTGTAGATCATCTGCTCGGCCTGGATGGCGATGTCGGCGGCAGTGCCCCCCACCCCTCCGGAAGGCTGGTGCATCATGATCCGCGCGTGCGGCAGCGCGTACCGCTTGCCGCGGGTCCCCGCGCACAACAGCAGCTGCCCCATGGAGGCGGCCAACCCCATTGCGGTGGTGACGATGTCGTTCTCGACGAACTGCATGGTGTCGTAGATCGCCATACCAGCGGACACCGACCCACCGGGCGAGTTGATCCACAAGTTGATGTCCCGGTCCGGATCCTCCGCCGCCAACAACAGCAGCTGGGCGCAGATCCGGTTCGCCACCTGATCAGTCACCTCACTGCCCAGGAAGATGATCCGTTCCTGCAGCAACCGGCTGTAGATCGAGTCGTCCAGGCTCAGCCCCGCACCGCTGGCCCGC
>CAZMXH010000618.1:0-1659 GCA_964570165.1 uncultured Actinomycetes bacterium | reverse complement strand
GGGCTGCTTCCCGGGCGCGAGGTGCACACGCCGGTGGGGCGGCTGTCCGTCGGGCAGCAGCGCCGGCTCGCGCTCGCATGCCTGCTGACGTCGCGTCCGCAGGTGCTGCTGCTGGACGAGCCGACCAACCATCTGTCACTAGCCCTGGTCGAGGAGTTGGAGCAGGCGGTCATGAGCTCCAGCCTGCCGGTCGTGGCAGTGTCCCACGACCGCTGGCTGCGGCGGCGCTGGGAAGGGACGGAGCTTTCCATGCGGGACGGGAGGCTGCGGTGAGCCGGCCGTACCGCCGGTTTGCGTGGCCTGCGAGACTCGTGGCTTATGGCCATCTCTCCCTACATCCGTCGGCTACGGAACCTTGTCGGTCATGATCTGCTGCTCCTCCCGTCGGTAGCCGTGCTGCCGAGGGACGAGGCGGGACGGATCCTGCTGGTACGGCAGGCCGACACCGGACGGTGGGCCACCATCGGCGGCTCCGGGGAGGTCGACGAGCATCCCGCCGACGCCGCGGTCCGGGAAGCGGACGAGGAGGCGGGCGTCACCGTTGAGCTCACCGGGCTGGTTACCGCGCTCGGCGGGCCGGAGTTCCGCATGACCTACCCGAACGGCGACGAGACGGCCTACGTGAGCATCGTCTACGAGGCTCGGGTGGTCGGAGGCACACCGCGGCCGGACAACGACGAGACCGTCGAGGTGGCGTGGTTCCATCCGGCCGAGCTCGCAGGCGTCGAGCTGGACGGCTTCGCGAGGCACGCGTTCGCCGCCATCGGGCTGCTCGACGCCGGCCCGGACGGCGTGACGGCGGGGGATGCCGCCATCACCGGCTAACCTCGGTCGGGTGGACGACGAGGGCGCGCTGTTCCAGGTGACCGAGCGTGCGCCGACGACGCCGCCTGGCTCCATCACCGGCGCCGAGGCCGACTACGAGGGCGCACCGCTCGCCGTGCGGATGCGGCCGCAGTCGCTGGACGAGATGGTGGGCCAGGAGCATCTGCTCGGCGAGGGTACGCCGCTGCGGCAACTGGTGGATCAGGACGCCTCGATGTCGCTCGTACTGTGGGGGCCTCCCGGCACGGGCAAGACGACGCTCGCATACGTGGTGAGCCACGCCACCAAGCGGCACTTCGTCGAACTGTCCGCGGTCACCGCCGGGGTGAAGGACGTCCGGGCCGTCATGGACCGGGCGCGCCGCGAGCTCGTGCTGACCGGCACGGGCACCGTCCTGTTCGTCGACGAGGTGCACCGGTTCTCCAAGACCCAGCAGGACGCGTTGCTGCCGGGTGTCGAGAACCGGTGGGTCTCCCTGGTCGCCGCCACGACGGAGAACCCGTTCTTCGCCCTGATCAGCCCTCTGTTGTCGCGGTCGCTGCTACTGACGCTCGAGCCGCTCGACGACGCGGACATCGACAGGCTGATCACCCGGGCGCTCTCCGACGATCGTGGCCTCGCCGGCACCGTCGCCCTCGACGACAACGCACGCGAGCACCTCGTACGGCTTGCGGCCGGCGACGCCCGCCGGGCGCTCACCTACCTCGAGGCCGCGGCGAGCGCGGCGTCCGGCCGCGAGGACGCCACGATCGACCTTCGGACGGTGGAGAAGGCAGTCGACCGGGCCGCGGTCCGCTACGACCGCGCCGGCGACCAGCACTACGACGTCACCAG
>CAZMXH010000617.1:0-1665 GCA_964570165.1 uncultured Actinomycetes bacterium | reverse complement strand
TGCCGCCAGGCCGCCCGAACGCTCCGGCCGTGCCGCCGCGCCCGCGGCCGCCGGGACGTCCACCGAGCCCGGGACCACCGGGGCCACCAGGACCACCAGGTCCGGCTCCGCGGCCGGCACCCGGGGCGCCGGTGCGGCCGCGCCCGCGGCCACCGCTGGGACGTCCGCCTTCTCGGCCCGGGGCACCCGGACCCCCCGGACCGCCAGTGCGGGGCCCGGACGGGCGGGTCGGCATCATGCCGGGGTTCGGTCGCGAGCCGGCCGGCGGCCGTGGAGGCATCGCGCTGGGAGACGGACGGCCTCCGGAGACGCCGTCGCCGGAGCGGGCCGCTGGCCGCTGCATGCCTGTCGAGCCGCCGGACGAGAACGGGTTGTTGCCCGGACGCGGGGCGCCCGGTCGGCGGCCCATGCCCGTGCCGGTGTCGGTTCCAAACGGGTTGTTACCCGGTCGCGGGCCGGCCGGTCGCGGGCCTGCCGGAACCGGCCTCGGGGCTGCCTGGCCGCCCGCCTGCTCGGATCCGTCGGCCGCGCGCTGCGGCGGGGCGGGCTTGGGCGCCGGGCCGGGCTTCGGCGCCGCTGGCGTCGGCTTCGGTGCGGCAGGGCCGGGCTTCGGGCGGGCAGCCTCCCGCGCCGCGGAGGCGACAGACTCCTCCACCGCGACGGGTTCGGCAGCAACCTGCTCCGGCATCTCCGCCGGAGCCGGCTTCGCTGCCGTCTCCTGCTCGACCGCGTCCTTCTTGGTCGCCTTCTTCGCCGGCGCCGGCGGAGGCGCCTCGGCGAATGCCTCCCTCAGCCTGCGGACGACCGGTGCCTCGACGGTCGACGACGCCGACCGAACGAACTCACCGAGATCGCCCAGCTTGGCGAGGACGACCTTGCTTTCTACTCCGAACTCCTTAGCGAGCTCGTATACCCGGACCTTTGCCACTGCTCTCCTTCTCCGGCCCGGGCGTTCGAGCTCGGGCCGGCTACGTCTGGTACGTGCTCATCGCTGCGTGCTCATCGAGCGTCCACGAGCGTCACGTCGTGTCTCCTTCTACCTAGCCAGCCACCTGTTCCGCGAACCACCGCCGCAACGCGGACGTGTCGAGCGGCCCCGGCAGGCGCAACGCCCGCTGGAACGCCCGACGGCGCTCGGCGATGCTCAGGCAACCCGGATCGGAATGCAGGTACGCACCCCTACCCGGCATCCGCCCTCGGGGATCAGGCACCACGCACCATATCCGTTCGGATGTCCGTTCGGACCCGGCACCGCACCTGACCGCCACGACACGGAGCAGGTCGGACTTGTCCGCGCGAGACCGGCAGCCCACGCAGGTGCGCGTTGGCATACCGGTGGTTCGCACGGGACTCCTTCGCTTAGTTTACCGCTTCGTCACGGCGCAGCCGAGCCAGGTGCCGCCGACGCGTCGCCGGGCACGTCGACCGCCCCGCCAGTGTCCGGACGGATGTCGATCCGCCATCCGGTGAGCCTTGCCGCGAGCCGGGCGTTCTGGCCCTCCCTTCCGATGGCGAGCGACAGCTGGTAGTCCGGGACGGTCACTCTGGCGGCCTTCGCCTCGCGGTCGACGATCTCGACGTTCTGGACCCGCGCCGGCGACAGAGCATGTGCTACGAGCTCTGCGGGGTCGTCCGACCAGTCGACGATATCGATCTTCTCCCCGT
>CAZMXH010000616.1:0-1672 GCA_964570165.1 uncultured Actinomycetes bacterium | reverse complement strand
CTCAGCCAGTGGCTTAGCGCGCAGCGCGGCGAATGCGCGGGGGTTGATATCCGGCTGCGCCTCCCGCAGTGCCAGCATGGCCAGCTTCAATTCGCCAGCCCCCTCGTCGAGGACCGCATCCATGAATTCGCCGCCGCTGGTGGCGGTGACGTACTTCTGGGCATGCGGCAGGAAGTACTCCTGCCCCTCGTGAGTGAACCGGTAGTCGGGCTTAGCCTCGTCGGCGATCTGCTTGGCCGACTTCTTGTGGTCCTGCGGCTGACGAGGTGCCCTCTTCTTCGCTGCGGTCATGAGGTGTCTCCTATGCGGACTCGGAGTGCGGATTCAGGGAATGAGAGATGCCGGCGGTGTCCGCAGCACCGCCGGCATCCCGATCAGGAGGAGCCGACCAGGTCGGAGAACCACTTCTTCGCCGAGTAGTTGGACCCGCCAACCTCGGCCGGGTACCCGGTGAGCGTGACGCCGTAGCCGACTGCATCGCCGGCCGCCAGGGTCGGGCCCTCCACGGCGGTGACCTCAGCCTCCGGCAAGTAGAGCCGGACGAACTTGTCGCCGTCGACGTAGTCCACGACCACGCTGCGCCGCCCCCCGGACTCGCGGGGCACGATCTCGACCGAACCGTCGACCGGGTCGACCTCGGCGCCGTAGAACAGGGCGAGCGACGCCAGGTTGGTCTGGATCATCGTGAACTGCACGGTGATCGACGCCTCAGTGGTGACTACCCGGACGATCTCCGAGTTCTGCCACGAGACGATGTTGTTGGTGGACCGCTCCCGCGCCTCGACCACGCCATCGGCGGACAGGTAGCCGACGTCGCGCCAGTTGCCCGCGAGCGGAGTCTCGGCGTCGGTGGGCGGGGTCTCTCCGGTGTCAGAGAAGGCCACGGCGCCGGTGACGGCGACGTCGACCTCGTTAGATACCAGGTTCGTGCTCTCAGGCATGGCTGCGCCTTCCGCGGTAATGGGTGGGACAGTTACTCGCGCCACTGCGGATGGCGGTTGAGCCGCTACGGCTCGATCGGCTCCATGGAGAAGCCGCGGATGAAGATGGAGAACGCCTGCGTGTAGCGCGCATGGCTGGAAAGTCCGTCGGGCAGATTTCCCGGGCCGGTGAACTCGTCCACCCGGTAGACGGGGTAACCGCCGAGCACCTTGCCGGGCAGGGCGTTGATGATGCCGCGCACGATCTGCGCCAGCTCGAGTGCCTGCTTGGAGCGGAGGTGCCAGCAGTCCGCGCTAACCGTGGCCGTGTCGACGACGAGGTTTCGCCGCGGCCCGCCGACCCGTGGAACGGTGACAAACGCCTCCGGCCGCGGGTTGGGGATCTGGATATGCACCGGCACGTCGTGACCGAACCTGGGGAGCTCGTCGGCGAGGTGATCCCGGAGCAGTTCTTCTACGTCGGGGAAGACGACGACATCGCGTGGCATCAACCCTCCCCGTAGCGCCGGAATGGTGCTATAAGGGCTACATGACAGTAAACGTCAACGTCCGGTTCCCGGATGAGCTGCACGCCAGGCTCAAGCGGTCCGCCGACGAAGCGCACCGATCGCTGAACGCGCAGATCATCTGGCTACTGGAGCAGGCCACCACGGAGGAGGACCAGACATGACCAGCAGACTCGCCGCGGCCCTTGCTGTAGCGGACCCAGTCGAGCAGCACGCTGCGGCGCG
>CAZMXH010000615.1:0-1675 GCA_964570165.1 uncultured Actinomycetes bacterium | reverse complement strand
CGAGTCTTCGTCGTCCAGTGGTTCTGGCGAGCCACCCAGCAGCGCCTAGCACCCCCCGCTGGTCGGTGTCGTTCGATCACGTTCGGCAGGCGCAGCCCTGCCCCGGCAGGCTTGCGCGCCTGTTGCGGCGTGGGCGACTCTGCCGAACGTGATCGAACGACACCGGCACCCAGGACCTAGTCGAGGACGAAAGTCACCTCGAGAACTACCTGGTACGCCGTGATCTGTCCCTCCTCGCACTCGACCTTCATGTCCTTGACCCACCCGCCGCTGACGTGACGCAGCGTCTGATGGGCCCGTTCGATGCCGACCCGCACCGCGTCGTCGAAGCTCTGCTCGGAGCGTGCGCTGATGTGGGTGATCCGTGCGACCGAGCCCATTCCTGCCTCCCTTATGCTGATAAATTGACCTGACTCCCTAAGCCGGGGCCGTGTCCCCGCCACCAGCGTGGCAGCTGTGGTGATCTGTGTCAGCACAACTGGCTACACAGGCATGGGTAGCCAACAAGGTGCGGGCGGGAGTGCCGGACGAACCAGACACGAGGAGACGATGCTACGAGTTGACGGCTTGCGGAAGTCGTACGGCACGACCGTCGCGCTCGATGGTGTCACCTTCGATGTGCGCCCTGGTCAGCTGTTCGGATTCGTCGGAGCGAACGGCGCGGGCAAGACCACCACAATGCGGATCATCATGGGCGTGCTGTCCGCCGACGCCGGAACTGTCACCTGGCGGGGCAGCCCGCCGAGCCGCGATACGTTGCGGTCGTTCGGCTATATGCCCGAGGAGCGCGGGCTGTACCAGAAGATGAAGGTCGCCGAGCAGATCGAGTACTTCGGCCGGCTGTACGGCATGTCCGCTCCCGACGCCCGCAAGGCGGCCGCTGCCTGGATCGAGCGCCTCGGGTTGGGCGAGCGGCGTAACGACGAGGTTCAGGCGCTGTCGCAGGGCAACCAGCAGCGCGCACAGCTAGCGGTGGCGTTGGTCCACGAACCGCAGATGCTCGTGCTCGACGAACCGTTCTCCGGCCTCGATCCGCTCGCGGTCGATGCGCTCGCCGAGGTGCTCGCCGAGAAGCGCAACGCCGGTGTCCCGATCATCTTCTCCAGCCACCAACTAGACCTGGTGGAGCGGATCAGCGACGCAGTCGGGATCATATCCTCGGGGCGGCTCGTCGCTACGGGATCGGTCGAGGACGTCCGGGCGCGGGAGGGCCGATCGCTGATCCGGATAGAGCTGCGGGATGCCTCACCAGGCTGGATGGATCACCTGCCGGGGCGGGTGATCGACCGGCCGAGCCCCTACACCGCGCTCATCGAGCCGGACGGCGCGAACGACCAGGAGGTTCTTCGCGCCGCGCTCGCGGCTGGCCGGCTGGAGCATTTCGGATGGGAGCGGCCAACCCTCACCGAGATCTTCCGGGAGGTGGTCCGGTGAACGACGCGCTGTTAGTCGCGGCGCGCGAGTTCCGCGCTAATACCCGCACGAAGGGCTTCATCATCGGGCTGATCGTCAGCGCGGCAGTGATCGCCGGAATCGTCATCGTCCCGACACTCTTCGGCTCCGACAGCTACCACATCGGCCTGGTGGGCGACCAAAGCCGGCCTCTGGAGCCTGTGCTGGTCGAACTGGCAGAAGAGTCCGGTGCCGACGTCGAGACCTCCACCGTCTCCAGCGA
>CAZMXH010000614.1:0-1701 GCA_964570165.1 uncultured Actinomycetes bacterium | reverse complement strand
CCTGCTCGGGCTGTACGCCACGCTCATCGAGGCGGAGGCCGCCGAGCCCGCCGGTCCGCGCCAGGTGCTGTGGCGCGAGGCCCGGGCCGCGCTGCTCCACGAGCACCTGCTCAGCTGGCTGCTCTCCTACACCTCCGCGATGGCCAAGGTGGGACCGCCGGCGTACGCCGCGTGGGCGAAGCTGCTGCGCGACGCCCTGCTCGCCGAGGCGGCTGAGCTGCTGGATGTGGGGGAGCGCAAGGCGCTGCCGGCGCACCTGCGCGAGGCTGCCGTCGGTGAGGAACCCGATCATCAGGGCATCGTCGAGGGGCTGCTGGCTCCGGCCCGGACCGGGGTCATCCTCACCCGCGCGGACCTCGCCCGGGCGGCGCGGCAGCACGGCCTCGGGGTGCGCCTGGGTGACCGAAGGCTGATGCTGCGATCCCTCATCGAGCAGGACCCACGGGCGACGCTCGGCTGGCTTGCGGACCACGCCCGGTGGTGGGCCGTCCGCAGCCGGGCGGACGAGGCGGTGGCAGGTCCGATCGCGGCCTACTGGGCCGACCGGGCGGCGGAGACCGCCGAGCGCCTGGACCGCGCACAGATGAGAGAGGAGGGTGACCGATGACCACTGACACGTCCGCGCTCACCGAGGACGATGTGCGGCGCATCGTCCGAGAGGAGGTTGCCCAGGCCTTCGGCAAGAACCCTGCCTCCCGGCGCGCTGCGATCATCGCCTCCAAGGGCACTCTGGACTGGGCCTACCCGCCGCTCATCCTGGCCAACGCCGCCGCGGCGGCGGGGATGGACGTCTCGGTGTTCTTCACCTTCTACGGCCTGAACATCATCCACCGCGACTTCGAGCGCAGGCTCAAGGTCGATCCGGTCGGCAACCCGGCGATGCCGATGCCGGTGCCGATGCCGGATGTCGTCACCGGCATGCCGGGCATGCTCACGGTGGCGTCGAAGATGATGCGGTCGAAGTTCGCCAAGAACAACGTCGCGACGGTTCGCACGCTGCTCGAATCCGCGCGTGACCTGGACGTCCGGTTGATCGCCTGCCAGATGACGGTCGACGTCTTCGACTACGGGGAGCACGAGTTCATCGACGGCGTGGAGTTCGGCGGGGCGGCGGCGTTCATGTCGGAGGCGCGCCGCTCTCACGTGACGCTGTTCATCTGAACCAGACCGCTCGACACGACGGAGGGACGCGGCATGGATACCGACATCAAGGTCGATGAGGTCGTCGACGCCCGCGGGTTGATGTGCCCGATGCCGGTGCTCGCGGCGACCAAGGCGATGAAGCTCCTCGATCCCGGCGAGGTGATCAAGGTGATCGCGACGGACAAGGGCTCGCTCAGCGACATGCCGGCGTGGGCCGAGGACAACGGCCACGAACTGCTGTCGTCCGGCACCGAGGACGACGCTCTGGTGTTCTACATCCGCAAGGCAGCGGCGTAGCTTGTGCCGATCCACCCCGGCGCCGGCTCGCCGGCCGGAGGCTATGCGGGTCGGCCGGCCTTGAGCGCGGCCGCGGTGTCGACGACGCGCCGCCCCTGGTAGCGCGCCGCTTCCAGCACCACGTCCCCGGGTGGGCCATCGCCCGCGACGTGCGAGGTGCCGTAGGGATTGCCTGTCTGGTACTGGATGGGGTTGGTGTAGCCAGGTGGAACGATGATGCCGCCCCAGTGGTAGAAGACATTCCCCAGCGCCAGGATGGTC
>CAZMXH010000613.1:0-1703 GCA_964570165.1 uncultured Actinomycetes bacterium | reverse complement strand
CCACACCGAGGTGAGCGGCGATCGCACGCGCCTGCTCGACATGCCGCTCACGCGCGTCGACGCCCACTACCTCGTCGGCGCCGTACCGCCTGGCGGCGAAAGCGAAGCCGCCACAGTTGCAGGCGAGATCGAGCACTCGCATGCCGCTCAGGTTGCCACCACACATGCGAAGGAGCGCAGGGAACAGAAGATTGGTGAGGTCGCGTACACGATGGACGTCCGGCGCGGTGTTGTGCCCGCCGCCCAGGTCCACGTCATGGGCGAACGGCGCGAGACGCGACAGCGAGGGCGGCAATGTGGTCCGCCCGCCACGCTGCATCGGAGGGTCTGTCACGTGTGCTCCTGTGATATCGCGACGAGCTGGTCGAGCTGGCGGCGGGCATCGCCCTCATTCAGGTACTGCTCGCAGGCAGCGGTGGCCTTCGCTGCGGGTACGCCCGCGGTCTGGAGCAGGAGTGCGGCGTTGGCGCACACCAGCTCGCCGGCGACCCGCGGCGCGGCACCGTCGAGTAGCTGGCGTATGAGCGCGGCGCTGGCCGCGTGGCTACCCCGCTGAGCAATCGCGGCAAGGTCGGATGGCACAGGTCGCTCTGTGACCGTGGTGTCGATAGATCGATGGTTGACCCAGGTGGCCGATGTCGTTCCGAACCGCGCTGCCTCGTCAATGCGGCCGTAGGGGCCGAGGTCGGTGGTCACCACCACGGCGGTCGGCGGTCCAACTGCCCCTACGACGGCCGCCGCCAGGTCGCTGCGGTGGTCCGCTACGCCGAAGACCAGCCCATCGAGGTTGATGGGGACGAACATCCATGGCGTGACGTGGCTGAGCGGGTGCAGGTGGTGGAATCTGCCCTCGTAGCGGGGGCCGTATCGTGGTGCGACCAAGTGATAGTCGAAGATACAGACGCCGGTCCGCTGCGCGAGTGTTACCGCCTGGTCCGTCGTGGTGGGTAGGCGCACGCCGAGGGCCTCCAGCACGTCGCTCGCGCCGGTGATCGCCGAGGTGGCGCGGCCGGCGGGCTTGACGACGCAGATGCCGGGATGGCACACCGCCACCAACGCGGCGGCCGTGCTCACGTTGAAGGTCTTGAAGGTCTCCTTGCCACTGCCGGTGATGGCGACAACTGTGCCGAGCGCAGACAGGTCGACCTTGCGGGAGAGCTGCTCGCCAGCGCCGGGTCGAAAGCGAGTATCGCGTCGACGAGGCCAAGCACCTCTTCGGGGACCGGACCTCGGGTGTGGAGCGCGCCGAACAGCGCCCCCCACGCGACGTCCGCGCCGGTGAACTCGGCGCGGAGGATAGGCAGGAACGCGCTGGCGATCTCGGCACGCGAGACCTGCTGCCCGTCCTGTATCCGGGCGATGGCGGAGGCGGTCGTTGCGGCGTCGCTTGGCCTACCCATCATCGGCCACCTCCCGGTCCATCGGTAGCGGAACGAGCCAACGGTCACCGAGGGAATCGGGTCGCTGCCGGTGGTAGAGCCGTAGGCCGTCGATGGTGTCCTCGACCGGCACCATGCCATCGTCAGGGATGCCCGCGAGGTAGTGGGTGGGGGCAGCCGGCTCCGGCCGTCGGGACAGACGCGCCAGCGCCACCAGCCGGTCCAGCCGGCTGAGGCCGGTGGCCGGCAGGCGACCGGCACCGGAGGCAACCAGTTCGCCATACCACCTGTGACGCGGTGCCGCTCCCACAACCTCCCCCACCG
>CAZMXH010000612.1:0-1713 GCA_964570165.1 uncultured Actinomycetes bacterium | reverse complement strand
CCTCACCGCCGTGGGACACCTGACGGCGGTGAACCACTCGGTGGGGGAGCTCCGGCAGGTGATCGGGAGGTACGCCGATGCGGGGATCCGCAACCTGCTTGCGCTGCGAGGCGACCCGCCGGGAGACCCACAGGGCGAGTGGGTACGGCACCCGAACGGGCTCGGCTTCGCCGACGAACTGGTCAGCCTGATCCGCGCGTCCGGCGACTTCTGCGTCGGCGTCGCCGCGTTTCCGGAGACCCATCCGCGGTCTCCCGATGTCGACACAGACATCCGCTACCTGGTGCACAAGTGTCACGCCGGCGCGGACTTCGCCATCACTCAGATGTTCTTCCACGTGGAGGACTACGTGCGGTTGCGCGACCGGGCGGCCGCCGCCGGGTGCGACGTCCCTATCATCCCCGGGATCATGCCCGTGACCAACGTGCGGCAGATCGAGAAGTTCGCGATGCTGTCGGGCGCAACGTTCCCGCCCGATCTGGCGGAGCGGCTGCACGCCGTGGAGCACGACCCTGAGGCCGTTCGGGCGATCGGCGTCGATTTCGCCACCGAGATGTGCCGGCGGCTGCTCGACGAGGGCGCGCCGGGGCTCCACTTCTACACGCTCAACCGATCGACCGCCACGCAGGAGATCTACCGGTCGCTCCGCCTCGGCCCGTAGCCTCAAGCCATGGACGCCGTCGCCGCTGCCGCGGAGCTGCTCGCCGGCCGGCGCACGCTGGCCCTGACCGGGGCCGGGATTAGCACCGACTCAGGCATACCCGACTACCGCGGTCCGCGTTCCCCGCGTCGCACGCCCATGGTGTTCGCCGAGTTCCGCTCGAGCGAGGAGGCCAGGACCCGGTACTGGGCCCGCAGCCACGTGGGTTGGCAGCAGGTGGCGGAGGCACGGCCGAACCCCGGGCACCGGGCGATCGCCGAGCTCGAGCGCTGGGGCGCGCTCAGCGGCGTGATCACACAGAACGTCGACGGGCTGCACACCAAGGCCGGCAGCAGCAACGTGATCGAACTGCACGGCCGCCTCTCGGACGTGGTTTGCCTGGATTGCGGCTGGCGCACCGACCGGCTGCGCGTACACCGGCGGCTGGCCGAGCTCAACCCGGGGTTCGATCAGCGTCCGATCAACGTCGCACCGGACGGCGACGTCGAGCTGGCGTCGACAGCGGGCTTCCGCGTGGCGCCATGCGAGGCGTGCGACGGCGTGCTCAAGCCAGATGTGGTGTTCTTCGGAGAGGCGGTGCCGGCCGACCGCGTGGCCCGGTGCTTCGCCCTGGTCGATGCCGCGGATGCGTTGCTGGTCGCAGGGTCGTCCCTAGCTGTGTTGTCGGGCTTCCGGTTCGTCCGGCACGCACACGTGCGGGGGTTGCCGATCGTGATCGTGAACCGCGGGGAGACCCGAGCGGACGCGCACGCGACGCTGAAGCTGGACGCCGGCTGCTCGGAGTCGCTCACGGCGCTCAGCGCCGCCATACGGCCGAGCGGGACGGCGGCGCCCATCGCCAGGAGTGTCGCGTAGGTCTGACACCTACGGCCCAGCCCCGAGATCCTCGCAGCACCAGAGCCCGGTGCCTGTGCGCGGCCGCAGGGATGAGGTTGCGAACGGTGACGAACGTATGTACGATGATGGAAGTCGAACACGTTTTCCAATCATAAGGGGGAGTCATGCCACAGCTGGCGGTGGCGCCCGGATCGCCGTGGTCGGTGGTTCGGCCG
>CAZMXH010000611.1:0-1717 GCA_964570165.1 uncultured Actinomycetes bacterium | reverse complement strand
CGTCGTCGTCATCGACTGGACGCTGACCGGCGCGCCTCCTCCGACCTCGACGTCACCCACCCGGATCTTCCGGGACTGGCGCCGTGGCGCGAGGGTCGGCGCCGGCGCGGCCGGCATCCCAAGCTGAACCGTCATAGCTCCATTCTCCCAACCTCAGCCGGACAGCCGGATCGGGTTCACGATGTCGGCGTACAGCAGCAGCACCGCCATGCTGATCAGTACTATGGCGATGCCGTAGGCGAGCGGCAGCGCCTTGGCGACGTCGACCGGACGCGGGGTGGGGCCGCGCGTCACCTTGGCCCAGCCGCGCTTGATGCCCTCCCAGACTGCTCCGGCGAGATGCCCTCCGTCCAACGGCAGCAGCGGGACGAGGTTGATCAGCGCGATCGCCATGTTGAAGCTGGCGAGCAACATGACGAAGGTGGCGACCCGGTCGGTGACCCCGATGTCGGCGCTGGCGATCTCACCGCCGATGCGGCCGGCGCCGACGATGCCGACCGGTCCCATCGGGTCCCGCTCGGCGCCGCCGAACGCGGCCTCCCACACGCCGACCATGCGCTGCGGGATCGAGACCACGGCTTCGGCGGTTCGCGCCGTGAAGTCGCCGACCCACACGAGGGCTGCCAGCGGGTCCTGCTGCTCCACCTCGGTCACCGGCGCCACACCCAGGAAGCCGACCGTCACTAGCTCGTCGGACCTGCCCTCCGGGTCGGCTGGGCGCTCGGTCTCGATCAGTTCGGGTGTAAGCGTCAACGTGCGACCGTCCCGCTCGACGACGACGCTCGCCTCACCCGCGCCGGCCTCGCGGATCAGTTCCGTCGCCTGCTCCCAGGAGGTCACCCGAGTGCCGTTGATCGAGACGATGTCGTCGCCGGGCCGGAAGCCGGCGGCCGCGGCCGGTGCGCGCGGATCGCCCGGCTCGCACTCGCCTCGGTCTGCCTCCACCGGGATCACGCATTGGGAGACCTCGGCCACCGTCGGCTTGGCCACCACGATGCCGAAAGTCATCAGCACGCTCCCCGCCAGCACGACCGCGATCAGCACGTTCATCATTGGCCCGCCGAGCATCACGAGGAGCTTCTTCCACCACGCCTGCCGGTAGAAGACGCGGTCCTCGTCGCCGGGTTGGATCTCCACCTTTGCGGCCCGCCGTGCGTCCTCGATCAACGCCTGGAACGGTCCGGTGCTCGCGGTGCGCAGCTTGTTGGGGCTGTCGCCGGGCTCGGGAGGGAACATCCCGATCATTCGGACGTAGCCCCCGAGAGGGATCGCCTTGTTGCCGTACTCTGTCTCGCCGCGGCGCTTAGACCACAGCGTGCGGCCGAAGCCGACCATGTACTGGGTGACCTTGACGCCGAACAGCTTCGCCAGGACCAGGTGCCCCACCTCGTGCAGCGCGATCGACGCCAGCAAGGCGATCGCGAACGCGACGATGCCGACGACGGCGAGCCAGTCCATCTACCCTCCGATGATCTCCCGGGCACGAACGCGCGCCCGGGCCTCCGCAGCCAGAACGTCGTCGATGCCCGCGGCGTTCCCGCCGTCGTGCTCGGCAAGCACGGCCGCGACGGTGTCGACGATGCCTGGAAACGCTAGCCGTCCGGCGAGGAAGGCCGCCACGCACTCCTCGTTGGCCGCGTTGTAAACCGCCGGCGCCGTCCCACCCTGTTGGCCGGCTTGTCGGGCAAGTGCCACGGCAGGGAACGCCTCGTCGTCG
>CAZMXH010000610.1:0-1723 GCA_964570165.1 uncultured Actinomycetes bacterium | reverse complement strand
GAGCGTCTGCCGCTTGTTCTTGCCCTGCAGCGCCCCGTAGTGCCGCTCGTTGATCCGCCACGAGCGGCGAACCGGGATCCAGTGCCGGTCGAGCGCGTCGAGGGTGATCTCCGCGGTGCGAATCGCGCGGCGCAGCACGCTGGTGTGGACGATGTCCGGCAACAGGTCACGTTCGGCGAGCAACTCGGCGGCGCGCATGGCCTCCGCCCGTCCCTTCTCGCTCAGGCCGACATCGACCCATCCGGTGAACAGGTTCTTGGCATTCCATTCGCTCTCGCCGTGACGGAGCAACACCATCCGGTAGGGCATACCACCGAGCCTATCCGGGTATCCCGTGACCGCGCCGCGTCGGTCGCACGGCTACTCCGGCCTCAGGTGCTCGAAGGCGGCGAGGTTCCGCGTCGACTCCCCGCGAGCGAGCCGCCATTCCCATTCCCGCCGAATCGCCGTCGAGAAGCCCAGCTCGAGGATCGTGTTGAACGAGGAGTCAGCCGCGTCCAGCACGACGCCGAGCAGCCGGTCCACCTCGGCGGGCGTGACGGCCGCCAGCGGCAGCCGGCCCACCAGGTAGATGTCACCGGCACCGTCCACGGCGAACGCCACGCCGGACAGCCGCGCGTTGCGCTCGAGCAGCCACCGGTAGACGCCCTCGAGGTTCTCGTCCGGGCATCGCGCGACGAACGCGTTGATCTTCAGGCTGTGGTCGCCCACCGCGAGGCTGCAGGACGTCTTCAGCTTGCGCTCCCCGGGCAGCTCCACGGAGAACCGGCCTGGAGCGCTCTCCTCCCATGGCGCACCGGTCTCCGCGAGATGGTCCCGGACGACCGACACCGCCCGCGCCGCCTGCTCCCTCACAACCTCAGCCTGCCGTATCGGTTTCGCGCCACATCACACCCGGGCGAACTCGCGCTCCCGGCAGGCAGCGGCGTAGACGTCGAGCATCCGATCCGCGGTGAGGTCCCAGCCGAACTGCCGGGCGTGCGAGACCGCGCCGCCCGCGAGGTACGCACGGTGCTCCGGCGACGCGATCAGCCCTGCGATCACTCTTGCCCAGTTCGCGGGGTCGTATCCCTGCACCAGCACGCCGGAACGCCCGTCTGCCACCGCGGTCTGCAGCCCTCCCACGGCGGCGGCGACCACGGGAGTCCCGCACGCCTGCGACTCGAGAGCAACCAGCCCGAACGACTCGTTGTGCGACGGGACGACCGACAGATCCGCTGCCCGGTACCAGTCGGCCAGCGTGTGCTGCGGCATCGGCGGCTCGAAGCGGACCAGGTCGTCGACATCGAGGCAGCGGGCGAGGAGCTGCAACCCCTGCGGCTTCGCGAGGGCGCTGCCCGAGGGCCCGCCGACGACGGCGACCACCAGCCGGCCCCGCAATGCGGGATCGTCGTCCACCATCCGGGCCACCGCGTGAAGCAGGACATCGGGGGCCTTCAGCGGCTGCACCCGCCCCGCGAACAGCAGCACAACATCATCGTCGCGCAGGCCCAGCCCCCGGCGCGCCGATCCGCGGTCTCCCGGCGAGAACACATCCAGGTCGACCCCCGGATGGACAGGCACCACCCTCGCCGGGTCGGCGCCGTACAGCCTGACAAGCTGCTCCGCCTCGTGGGCCGTGTTGGCGACGAGCCGGTCGGCGACGGAGACCACCTGCTCCTCACCGAGAACCCGCGACTGCGGTTCCGGCGCGTCGCCGTCCGCCAGCGCGAGGTTCTTCACC
>CAZMXH010000609.1:0-1724 GCA_964570165.1 uncultured Actinomycetes bacterium | reverse complement strand
CACAGGCGTGACAGCCCGCCCGCTGGACGAGTCGGGCAGCGCCGCGGGCCCGCCGGTGACGTTCCGGGCGCCGCTGGTCGTCGCCGCGGACGGCGTATCCTCGCGGCTCGCGACCGCGATGGGCGTGCGAAAACGGGACGACCGTCCTGTCGGCGTGGCCGTCCGGACGTACTTCACCACGCCCCGTCACGAGGACGAGTGGATGGAGTCGTGGCTGGAGCTGTGGGACGGCCCGCACCTGCTGCCCGGGTACGGCTGGATCTTCGCCACGGGCAACGGGACCAGCAACGTCGGCCTCGGAGTGCTCGACACGTCGAAGGCACCGCACCGTATCGACTACAAGCGGCTGCTGCGCCGCTGGACCGCCCAGACTCCCGAGCACTGGGGCTTCACCGAGGAGAACCAGGTCGGCCCGATCCGCGGCGCGGCGCTGCCCATGGCATTCAACCGGCAGCCGCACTACGCCAGCGGGTTGCTGCTCGTCGGCGACGCTGGAGGCATGGTCAACCCGTTCAACGGTGAGGGCATCGACTACGCAATGGAGGCGGCCGACCTGGCAGCATCGGTCATCGCCGACGCCTTCGCGCGAAAGACCGATTCCGAACGGGAGACGGCTCTGCAGCGGTATCCGGCCGCCCTGAGGCAGGAGCACGGCGGGTACTTCACTCTGGGCCGGATCTTCGTCAAGCTGATCAGCGAACAACGGATCATGAAGCTGTGCACCCGGCACGGACTCCCGCACCCGTCGCTGATGCGGTTCGTCCTCAAGCTGCTCGCCAACCTGACCGACCCGCGTGGCGGCGACGTGTATGACCGGGTGATCAACGCCCTGACCAGACTGGCCCCGGCTGCGTGAGGGAGCGCATGAAGGAGATGGTCACGTGACGGCAATACAGGTCCCCGGTCTGCCGGGTTGGTGTGTTCGGCGGACCGTCGCAGAGCGCGTCACTAGCATGGGGGCGCCGTCCAGCACCGCGAAGGGGGCAGCGCTATGAACCCGTATGTGCCGATCATCGGATTGCTGGCCCTCGCTGCGGTGTTCGCCGTGGTGACGCTTGTGATCTCCAGGCTGGTCGGTCCCCGCCGGTTCAACCGGGCGAAGCAGGAGCCCTACGAGTGCGGCATCGAGCCGACCCCCGAGCCGCCGGGCGGTGGCCGGTTTCCGGTCAAGTACTACCTCGTCGCGATGACGTTCATCATCTTCGACATTGAGATCATCTTCCTGTACCCGTGGGCCGTGCGATTCGACCACCTCGGCCTGTTCGGGTTCGTCGCGATGGTGACATTCCTCGTCTTGATCACCGTGCCGTTCGTGTACGAATGGCGGCGCGGCGGATTGGAGTGGGACTGACCGATATGGGTATCGAACGGCGAGCCGCCGAAGAGCGGAGTGGCCCGACGAGCTTGCGAGTCTGTCCGCGAAGCGAGTGAGAAGGCGAGCGTGACCATGGGTATCGAAGAGAAGCTACCGGCAGGGATCCTGCTGACCTCGATCGAAAAGTTCGCCGGCTGGGCCCGCAAGAGCTCGATGTGGCCGGCGACCTTCGGGCTGGCGTGCTGCGCCATTGAAATGATGGCCTTCGGCGGCCCGCGGCATGACTCCTCGCGATTCGGGATGGAGGTGTTCCGCGCCTCCCCGCGGCAGGCAGACCTGATGATCGTCGCAGGCCGGGTGAGCCAGAAGATGGCCCCGGTGCTGCGCCAGATCTACGACCAGATGCCCG
>CAZMXH010000608.1:0-1728 GCA_964570165.1 uncultured Actinomycetes bacterium | reverse complement strand
GGACTCCAACTGCGATCCGGACGAGGTCGACTTCCCGCTCCCGGGCAACGACGACGCCTTGCGGGCGTTGACGGTGCTCACCGTCGTGGTGGCCGACGCCGTCGCCGACGGGCTGCTGGCGCGAGAGGGCCAGCGCACCGGCGAGGAGGCCGCGGTCGACGAGGTGGCGGTGGACGAGCCGCTGGCCGAGTGGGAGAAGGAGTTGCTGTCCGGCGCGTCCACAGCGGAGCAGCCTCCGGAGCCGAGCGCCCCGGAGGAGCGGCCCGCTGAGGCCTCGGCCGAAGCACCCCAGGCACCTGCGGAGGAGGCGGAGCAGCAGGCACCGGTCGCGGAAGAGAGCCCGGAGGAGCCCTCCGGCATGGCGGAGGAGACCGCGCAACCGACCGAGACCCAGGACCCAGCCGAGGAGACCCCGGAACAGTCGTGAGGCCGGACGCCTCGCAGAGCCCCGCGCAAGACCACCGTGATTTCGAGAGAGAGCGAAGGAATGCCGAGCATCACCACCGCTGACGTGAAGCGGCTCCGGGAGGCCACCGGGGCCGGCGTGCTGGACGCTAAGAACGCCCTGACTGAGGCCGACGGCGACTTCGACCGGGCGGTCGAGGTGCTGCGGATCAAGGGCGCTGGCAAGGCGGCGAAGCGCAGCGCCGAGCGCAGCGCGTCGAACGGGCTGGTGGCCGCGGAGGGCGGTGCCATGGTGGAACTCGCGTGCGAGACCGACTTCGTGGCCAAGAACGCGGACTTCCAGCAACTGGCGGCCGACATCGTGGCCGTTGCGGCCGCGAATCGCCTCGGCGACGCGAGCGCGCTGGCCGAGGCCACGCTGCCGGACGGCCGGACGGTAGCGGAGGCCATCGAGTCCGCAAGCGCGAAGATCGGCGAGAAGCTCGAACTCCGCCGGGCGGCCTACTTCGACGGCGAGACCGTGACCTACCTCCACCGTCGCGACCCCGACCTGCCGCCGCAGGTCGGCGTGCTCGTGGAGTACACGGGCGCGGACGCCGCGGCGGCTCGGGCAGCCGCGATGCAGATCGCGGCGATGCGGCCGCAGTACGTCTCGCGCGACGAGGTGCCCGCGGACGTGGTCGAGAACGAACGCCGGATCGCCGAAGCCACGGCTCGCGAGGAGGGCAAGCCCGAGCAGGCCCTGCCGAAGATCGTCGAGGGCCGGGTGAACGGCTTCTTCAAGGAGACGGTCCTGGTGGACCAGCCTTCGGTGACCGACCTCAAGCGGACGGCCGGCGCGGTGCTGTCGGACGCCGGGGTCGAGGTGCGGCGGTTCGCGCGGTTCGAGGTCGGGCAGGCCTGACGAGCGATAGACCAGCGATACCCGGGAGGGCGGTACCCGTGGAGGCGACGGCACCGACAGAGACCGTGCCCGCCACGGGATACGGGGGCAGCGTTCCGGGTGAGAAGCAGCCCCGGCGCGCGAGACGGGTCCTTCTCAAGCTGTCCGGCGAGGTCTTCGGCGGCGGCGCGGTCGGCGTGGATCCCAAGGTGGTGAAGGCGATCGCCGACCAGATCGCGGACGTGGTCGACGACGGCGTCCAGGTCGCGGTGGTCGTGGGAGGCGGCAACTTCTTTCGGGGAGCGGAGTTGCACCAGCACGGGATGGATCGCGCTCGCGGCGACTACATGGGAATGCTCGGGACCGTGATGAACTGCCTGGCGCTGCAGGACTTCCTGGAGAAGCGGGGGGTCGAGACCCGGGTGCAAACCGCGATCACG
>CAZMXH010000607.1:0-1731 GCA_964570165.1 uncultured Actinomycetes bacterium | reverse complement strand
GCGAACGCCTCGACCCCAAGTGGGCGGCCTAGCTCGGACGGGACGCCCACCACGAAGCCCACCTCGGCCTCGATGTCCAGCCGCAGCGACGGCCCGTACTCGACGGCGTCACCGACGCGGCGCAGCCCTCGCGGGCGGACGATGCCCGTGCCCGACGGCACGACCGTTCCGGCGCGCCCGTGGTAGCCGATCGGCAAGTGTTTCCAGGCTGAAGGCAGAGACGGCGAGTCCGGCCTGAAGATCCGTCCGACGTTCTCCGCGTGGTACTGCGAGGAGTAGAAGTCGACGAAGTCGCCCACCTCGAAGGGCATATGCAGCCGTGCGTCGGACAGCGGAACCAGGTGCGGCTCGACGAGGTCACGATGCGGCTCCTCACTCACCAACTCGGTGAGCCAGCCGCGGACGGCGGCCCAAGCGCGCGGCCCCAGCGACAGGAACGGGTTGAGGCTGCGCTCGGCGAACACGTGCGCACCGTCCAGGTTCGCGATCGCGGCCACGGGAGCGAGATCGAGCACGTATGAACCGATGGCGACGCCCACGCGGGGGTCCTCTCCCTCGGCGGAGAACACGCCGTACGGCAGCGCGTGCGCGCCGAACTGATCGTCATCGCCGATCGGTATCCACGACGTCGCCGGCACGCCGTCCTCCTCAGGGCTTCGCGACCAGACCCATGGCAACCAGGTCGTCGATCGGTTCGTCAATGCTGCACGAACCGTACGAGCCGAGCCACGTCCGCACGGCAGCGGCCCTGTCCTGCGGCAGCGCCCGCGCGCGATCGCCAAGCTCAGCGGCGTCCCTGGATGCCAGCGTCGCCGCGACGATCGCCTCGTCGGCGCCGCCGAGAGCGTCCACCACGGCGAGCAGCGCGTTGACGAAGCCGTGCTGCTCCAGCCCGTCTTCCGTGGTGTTGCGCACGGCGCGGTGCAGCCCGGCCGTGAACTTGAACGGCACGTCTAGCTCCAAGCAGGCCAGTATGAACGCTGCTACCTCCTCCTCGGGAGGAAACGCCTCCGGCGTCGTCCCGCCCGTCCGAAGCTTGGCGCGGTACCCGGAGTCCGCGACCGCCTCCAGGGCCGCGCGCCATCCAGTGCCCCGGGGCCCCTCGAGGTACACGCCAAGCTCGTCCGGATCGTCGACATCCAGCAACGCTGCGTCAAGGGCGACGGCCGCCCGCCGCGCGGACTCGACCGGCGGGTCGCCCCGCAGCGGGACCTCTACGCCCGCCAGGTCCAGCCACGGGTCGCCGAGCACCGCGCGTACCGCCGGCTCGATGCCTGCGGTGCCGGTGTCCACGACGGTGCTCACCTCCAGCGGGCCGGTCGCCTGCTCGGACAACTCGTCGAGCCGCGACGCGGGGCACAGCAGCGGCCCCACGGCAGCCGCGTACCAGGCGGCGCGGTGCCCGGCATGTCCCGTGACGGCTTCCGCCACGGTCGCGCTTCTCGGCGGGAACAGCGCGGCGTCGTCGATCAGACGGTTGAACAGCAGCGGAAGGGTTGACATGTGCTGGACCCTACAGCATTGTAGCAGTGAGGATACATACGTGACCGATTATCGGACACCTGCGCCAGTTTACGCGATTGGACGTCGTGGATCGGCACAGGTGCAGCGAGGTGCTCAGCATGGCCTTCTACCGCAGCGTCGGCGACATCCCGCCGAAGCGGCACACCCAGTTCCGGCGTAGCGACGGCTCCCTGTACTACGAGGAGTTGATGGGCGAGGAGGGGTTCT
>CAZMXH010000606.1:0-1732 GCA_964570165.1 uncultured Actinomycetes bacterium | reverse complement strand
GGCACTTCGCCAGGCGCGTGCGCCTGGCGAAGTGCCGGCCCACCCACTGAACGTGGTCAACCGACCGCTTCCAGCGAAGAATCATGGGCGGGGGCCGCTGAGACGAAGCGCACACTGCCTGCGGGTCACGGCATCTATGGGTGTGTCGTCGTACTCAGTGGGGAGTGATGTCGTCACAGGTCGTATGGAGTGGTCATGAAGGTCCAGGAGCAGCGGATCGCTACAGCTGTCCTCGTCATCGGCACGGGGGGATCGGGGCTGCGGGCCGCGATCGAGCTTGCCGAACGAGGGACGGACGTGCTCGCGGTCGGGAAGCGGCCTGCCGCGGACGCGCACACGTCCCTGGCGGCCGGGGGTATCAACGCCCCACTGGCCACGATCGATCCCGAGGACACCTGGCAGCAACACGCCGCAGACACCTTGACCGAAAGCTATCTTCTAGCCGATCCGCGGACGGTTCAGATCGTCGCGGAGGGGGCGTCGCGAGGGATCGAAGATCTCGAAAGGTACGGCATGCCGTTCGCGCGCGAGGCCGATGAACGAATCTCGCTTCGGTTCTTTGGTGCGCACACCTTCCGCCGCACCGCGTTCGCAGGCGACTACACGGGCCTCGAGATGCAGCGCACTCTGATCAACCGGGCCACCGAGCTCCGAGTGCCGATCATGGACTCGGTCTACGTGACGAAGTTGCTGGTCCATGACAACGTGATCTTTGGAGCGTACGGGTTCGACATAGGCGACGGAACGCGGTACCTCATCCACGCCGACGCGGTCATCCTGGCCGCTGGTGGGCACAACCGGATCTGGCGCCGGACGTCGTCGCGTCGCGACGAGAACACCGGCGACTCGTTCCGCCTTGCCGTCGAAGCCGGAGGCCGGCTCCGCGATCCCGAACTTGTCCAGTTCCACCCGTCCGGTTTGATCGAGCCGGAGAACGCGGCGGGAACCTTGGTGTCCGAGGCGGCCCGGGGCGAGGGCGGCATACTGCGCAACGGGCTAGGCGAGCGGTTCATGGCCCGGTACGACCCCGAGCGCATGGAGTTGTCCACGCGCGACCGGGTCGCACTGGCCGCCTACTCCGAGATCAAGGAAGGGCGCGGAACCCCGAACGGAGGAGTATGGCTGGACGTCTCCCACCTGCCACGGAAGACGATCATGCACCGACTCCCCCGCGTCTACCAGACACTCCTCGAGCTGCAGATGCTCGACATCACCACCACACCCATCGAGATCGCCCCCACCGCCCACTACTCGATGGGCGGCGTGTGGGTACGCCCGGACGATCACAGCACCGACGTCGAAGGCCTCTACGCCGTCGGGGAGGCATCCAGCGGACTCCACGGCGCCAACCGGCTCGGCGGAAACTCCCTCATCGAACTCATGGTGTACGGGCGCATCGTCGGAGAAGCCGCCGCCCGCCACTCCGCACAGCTGGGCGCTCATCGACGCTCAGCCACCGCGGCGGCCCAGGCCAGAGACGAGGTCGACGAGCTGCTGTCCGCAGCCGGCGGCGAGAACGTCCGACCCCTGCAACGCGCGCTCCGCAACACCATGACCGAACACGCCGGCGTGCTACGCGACGAGCCGGGACTCCTCACGGGCTTGTCAGAACTCGACGCCATCGAAGCCCGAGTCGCCAACGTCGGCATTCACCCCGACAACGCGGGCTACCACGACCTGTCCCGCGTCAAGAAGTTGGCAGGAGTTTCTCTCGTTCAAAGTTGGGGATGGT
>CAZMXH010000605.1:695-1734 GCA_964570165.1 uncultured Actinomycetes bacterium | reverse complement strand
ACCCAGCGCTACGGGGTGCCGGCCACAGCCGCGATGGGCTGGGGTGCCGCCGTCCCGGAGCCGTCGCGGCGACCTGCGGCGTCCGGGAGCATGATGGGCACGCCGCTGCCGGCCGCGGCCCGAGGGGGTGCGGCGCCAGCCCACGCCAGCAGCAGGACGTCCTCGCCCTTCAGGAAGCGGTGGCAGCGCACGCCACCGGTCGCACGTCCCTTCGCCGGGTACTCGCCGTAGGGCGTGACCTTGACGGTGCCGGTCTGGGTGCCGGGCAGGGCCGACGAGTTTCCGGCGACCGTGACCACCGCGGCGTCTCGTCGGGTGTCGACCGCGCCGAAGAAGATGACCTCGGCTCCCGAGCTCACCCTGATGCCCGCGACACCGCCTCCGCTGCGGCCCTGCGGACGGACGTGCGCGGCGCCGAACCGCAGCAGTTGGGCGTCGGAGGTGACGAACACGAGGTCCTCGTCGCCGGTCCGCAGCTCCACCGCGCCCACGACGCGGTCGCCGTCGGCCAGGCGGATGATCTCCCAGGAGTCGCGGTTCGCGGGATGGTCGGGCACCACTCGCTTGACCACGCCGCCCGCGGTGCCGAGCGCCAGGCCGGGCGAGTCGGCGTCCAGCGTCGTCAGGCACAGGACATGCTCGTCCTTGGCCAGCTCGACGAACTCCTGGACCTTACCCCCGCCGGACAGGGTCGGAGACTGGGCGGTCGGCGGCAGCGCGGGCAGGTCCAGCACCGGCAGCCGCACGACCCGGCCGGTGGTGGTCACCGCGCCGATCTCGGCCCGCGCGGTGGCTGCGACCTCGGAGACGATCACGTCGTGCTTCGCTCGCTTGCCGCCGGGAAGCAGCGGCTCGTCGGTCGTGGTGCGCGCCAGCAACCCCGTGGAGGACAGCAGCACGCGGCACGGGTCGTCGGCGACCTCGAGCGATGTGGCGGCGGCGGACGCGGGGATGCCGTCGGACTCCAGCAGCACGCTGCGCCGGGGCGTCGCGTGCGAGGCCGCGACCTCGGCCAGCTCCGCGGAGACCACCTCGCGCA
>CAZMXH010000605.1:0-685 GCA_964570165.1 uncultured Actinomycetes bacterium | reverse complement strand
GGTCAGGTCGGCGATCTCGGCCCGCAGTTGCTCGCCCTCGCGCTCGAGCTCCAACCGGTCGTACTTGGTGAGCCGGCGCAGCGGGGTGTCGAGGATGTACCTGGCCTGGGTCTCGGTCAGGTCGAAGACCGCCATCAGCCGGTTGCGGGCGTCGGCGGCGTCCTCGGAGGAACGGATGAGCTGGATGACCTCGTCGATGTCCAGCAGCGCGATGAGCAGCCCGTCGACCAGGTGGAGGCGGTCGGCGGCCTTCGTCCGGCGGTACTCGCTACGGCGCCGGACGACGTCGAGCCGGTGCCGCAGGAAGACCTCCAGCAACTCCTTGAGGCCGAGCGTCCGCGGCTGGCCGTCGACCAGCGCGACGTTGTTGATCGAGAACGAGTCCTCCAGCGGGGTCAGCTTGTACAGCTGCTCGAGCACGGCCTCCGGGACGAACCCGCTCTTGAGCTCGACCACCAGCCGCAGGCTGGTGTTGCGGTCGGTGTAGTCCTCGACGTCGGAAACGCCCTGCAGCCGCTTGCTGCGCACCAGTTCGGCGATCCGCTCGCGGACCCGCTCTGGGCCGACCATGTACGGCAACTCCGTGATCACGATGCCCTTGCGCCTGGCCGTGATGTTCTCGACCCTGGCCGTCGCCCTGGTCCGGAACGAGCCGCGGCCGGTCTCGTACGCGTCGCGGATGCCC
>CAZMXH010000604.1:0-1735 GCA_964570165.1 uncultured Actinomycetes bacterium | reverse complement strand
CCGGCGAAGTGCCCGCCGATCAGCACGTGCTCCAGCCCAGCAGGCTCGCCGGTATGCACGCAGGACGGCCGCCCGGCCACGTCCACGGCGACGTGGACCAGCGCCTCGTCCAGCGGCACCGTCGCGTCGCCGAAGCGACGGATGCCCACCTTGCCGCCCAGCGCCTGCCGGATAGCCATGCCGAGCACGATGGCGACATCCTCCACCGTGTGATGGGCGTCCACCTCGGTGTCCCCGTCGGCGCGGACCGTCAGGTCGATCAACGAGTGGCGGGCGAACGACGCCAGCATGTGATCGTAGAACGGCACGCTGGTGACCACGTCCGCCACGCCCGACCCGTCCAAGTCGAGCTCGACTGCCACCTTGGTCTCCCCCGTGGCGCGCTCGACCCGGGCTGCCCGGCTCATCCGATCACCTCCCCCAGCGCCTGGCGGAACGCCCGCATCTCGTCCGGTGTGCCGACCGACACCCGCAACCAGCCGTCGGGCCCGGTCTCCCGCACCAGCACGCCTCGGTCCAGCAGACCCTGCCACACCGCATGCCGATCCGCGAACTCCCCCATGAGCACGAAGTTCGCGTCCGAGTCTGGCACGCGCAGGCCCTGTTTCCGCAGCCACTCGGTAAGCCGGTCCCGCTCGGCGCGCAGGTCGGCGACGCGAGCCAGCAGCTCGCCGGCGTGCGCGAGCGCGACCCTGGCGACGGCCTGCGTCACCGCGGACAGGTGGTACGGCAAGCGCACGATCCGCACCGCGTCGACGATATCGGCGCTCGCGGCGAGGTAACCCACCCTGGCGCCGGCGAACGCGAACGCTTTGCTCATCGTCCGGGTCACCACCAGCCTCGGGTGGTCGTCGAGCAAGGCGAGCGCGCTGGGTGTGTCCGCGCGGCGGAACTCCGCGTAAGCCTCGTCGACGACCACCAGGCCGGGCGCCGCGTCATGGATCTTGCGGACGAGCTCCAGCGGCAGCGCCGTCCCGGTCGGGTTGTTCGGCGAGGCGAGCAGCACCACGCTCGGGCCGTGCCTGCTGACCTGGTCGAGCGCGTGCGCCGGATCGATCGTGAAGTCCGCGTCGCGTTCTCCGGTCACCCAACCGGTGAACGTGTTGCGGGCGTACTCGGGGTACATCGAGTACGTGGGCGCGAAGGACAGCGCCGTGCGTCCGGGCCCGCCGAACGCCTGCAGCAGCTGCAGCATGATCTCGTTCGACCCGTTGGCCGCCCACACCCGCGACTCGTCCAGCCCATGCCCGAGGTACGCGGCGAGGTCGCGGCGCAGCGCCACCGCCTCCCGGTCGGGGTACCGGTTCGCCCCGCGGACGGCTGCGGCGGCCTCCTCCGCGGCTCGGCGGACGAGGTCCTCGGACGGGGGGTACGGGTTCTCGTTGACGTTCAGCCGTACCGGCACGTCGAGCTGTGGCGCGCCATAGGGCGCTAGGCCTCGCAGCTCCTCGCGAACCGGAGCCCGGGACGGCGGCCTACTGCCCGGGCCGGCACCGCCTGCGGTCACCGGAACCTGACCTCGATCGCCGCCGCGTGCGCCGGCAGGTCCTCCGCTTCGGCGAAGGTCGTGACGTGGTCCGCGACGTCGCGGAGGGCCGCCTCGTCGTACTCCACCACCTGGACGCCGCGCAGGAACGTGTGCACCGACAGGCCGCCGCCGTGGCGTGCGGTGCCTCCGGTGGGAAGCACGTGGTTGGAACCCGCGCAGTAGTCCCCGAGCGAGACCGGCGAGTGG
>CAZMXH010000603.1:0-1739 GCA_964570165.1 uncultured Actinomycetes bacterium | reverse complement strand
CGCGGTCAGGTCCGGTGCCTGATCGCCGACGACGAACTGGAGACCGGTTGGGACGACAGCCATCTCCTGCGTCGCACAGACGTCGGGCAGTTCGGCACCGACGACGCCTGGCTCCTGGTGGCCCCGATCCTCGCTGTGGAGCGGGGACACAACATCCTCAACGTCGAGGGCGTGGCGGCTGTCGGTGCCGCCTTCTTCTTGGTACGCCCGCACCCCCGGCCGAAGGACCTCAGCTACGTCACCCAGCGGATCAACCAGTACGCGCTGGAACAGCTAGGGCCGCGGCCCATCACTGAAAACTGCGTGGACCACGAACGTCTCGCCACGGCGGGCGCGCAGCGTCGGCGGTCGGCTCAGCGCCAATGGCGACGCCTCCTGCACGCTATGGTCGCGTACAGCCAACTCCGTGACGACGAGCGCGATCGTGTGGCCTGGACCCAGCTCGTCACGATCTGGCAGGTCATCGGTAGGCTGCTGCGCGGTGGCCAGTCCGCCAGGGTCTACTTCTGCGACGCGGCGTTCGCGCCCCGTACCGCTTGGCGAGGCGACGGCGAGGTCGGCTTTGACGATGCCGACACGGGCCTGCTTTACGGCATGCGTCACGTGCTCGAACCCTACTTCTCCTCTACCAGTACTGACCCAGACCGTCACCTCGTGCGGGCACTCTACGAGCCCCTGTACCAAGCCCTGACCCTCATGGGAGACCGCTGAATGGCACCGCGATACGACCACCTCGCCGTCACCGTCCTGCGCCTCGACCCCGCCACGCCCATCACGCGCGACTACTACCTGATGCGGTTTCCCGGCCGATGGAAGGAGCCACTGCGCAGACTGGCCCAGGCTCGGCGTGGCGGTGAGGTAGCCAGCATCCCTGTCGCGTCGCTCAACGACGCGATCACGGCGCTCGTACCCGACTGCGTCGTCACCCTTCCCTACGCCGGCAGGGGCGACGATGATGAAGACTGGCTGCTCGCGTACCGCGACGTGGATCCCAGGGCGATCTTCAACCTGGTGGCGGCCTGGGTCCGGGCACAGCAGGCCAGCCCCGACCTGACCGCCTTCACACTGTCCCAGCTCAACGCGACGGACCTCAGGTGGTCACCCGTCAAGATTGACCTGTCCGCCGACGACCAGCAGAAGCGGGCAATGCGCCTGTTGCCGATGGAGATCGCGGCCACCCTGTCCCACCCGGATCTCCAGTGTCCGCACGGCGGTCTGCGGTTCCTGCGTTGCCCGAGCGGTGTCGGCGCCGAACTCATGTCATGGCCACCGGAGGGCTTGGAGGAGCAGACCCCGTTCTCTGTCAAGATTGGCATCTCCGCGCAGACTCTACCCACCAGCAAGGAAGTGTTGGTGTACCTGTCCTTCGGGGTCCGACGCTGGCTGGCTACCCGGGGCCGACTCGCGTTCGACCACGGCCACTCCGTCTACCTTGCGCCAGCCGTTCCCTATCTCGCCGGCCTGGAGAACTCCCGGCATTTCGGCGTCGCTCGGATCAGGAGCGTCCGGGTGACCGACACCGACGGCGCCCGCCGCTATGCGCCGCGATGGGACGATCGTCTCGTCCCGGTTCTCGCGGAGGCCGGGTGCCTTGACCGGCTGCCCGACCCGCAGCAACTCACTGACAAGCCACTGGACTTCCTGCAACGGCACGACGAAGCTGCCGCGCTCGTGTACAAGACCGGGATGCTGTCGTCCGAAAGGGTCAGCGCTGGGCTGTCGATCACCGACCGGCAGCC
>CAZMXH010000602.1:0-1740 GCA_964570165.1 uncultured Actinomycetes bacterium | reverse complement strand
CAGGCCTGCACCCCTGCCGCGGTAGGGCCGCGCCTGCCGAACGTGATCAAACCACAGCAAGTCGATTGCCTCGGCCCGCCACATGGCTTACGTTTACGTAAGAGTAAGGCATCGCTCCGCCGGAAGGCCAGGCCGCCGATGACGTTCGAACTGTCGCAAGAGCACGAGACGTTCCGCACGGTCGTCCGCGAGTTCGCACAGGCCGAGATCGCTCCGCACGCGGCAGAGTGGGATCGCGAGCACCGGTTTCCGGTGGAGGTCATCCCGAAGATGGGCGACCTCGGCCTGTTCGGCATGACCGCCCCCGAGGAGTATGGCGGCGGGGGTGGCGGGCTCACCGGCCTGTGCATCGCGATCGAGGAGATCGGCCGGGTAGACCAGTCGCTTGGCATCACCCTCGAGGCCGCGGTCGGGCTCGGCATCAGCCCGATCCTCCACTTCGGAACCGAGGAGCAGCGGCAGCGCTGGCTTCCGGACCTCGTCGCCGGCCGGGCGCTCGCGGGTTTCGGCCTGACCGAGCCTGGCTCGGGCTCGGACGCCGGCGCCACCGCCACCAAGGCCACGCTCGAGGGCGACGAGTGGGTCATCAACGGCGCCAAGCAGTTCATCACGAACTCCGGCACGCCGATCACGTCGTGCGTGACGGTGACGGCCAGCACCGGCACGATGCCGGACGGCGAACCGGAGATCTCGGCGATCATCGTGCCGGCCGGAACACCCGGTTTCACCGTCGAGCCCGGCTACGACAAGCTCGGCTGGCACGCGTCCGACACCCATCCGCTGGTGTTCGAGGACTGCCGAGTGCCGTCCGACCACCTGCTCGGTGAGCGGGGCCGCGGCTTCGCCCAGTTTCTCGCCACGCTGGACGAGGGACGGATCGCGATCTCCGCGCTCGCCGTCGGCTGCATCCAGGCGATGGTCGACGCTTCGGTCGCGTACGCGAACGAACGCACGGCGTTCGGCGTCCCGATCGGCCGCAAGCAGGGGGTGGCATTCCAGATCGCGGACCTCGAGGTCGCGGCGCAAGCCGCTCGGCTGCTCACCTACAGGGCGGCCGCCCTGCACGACGCCGGACGGCCGGCCCCTCAGGTCAAGCAGGCCGCCGCGGTCGCGAAGCTGTACGCCACCGAGGCCGCCGTCACCGCGACCCGCGTCGCCACACAGGTGCACGGCGGGTACGGCTTCATGGAGGAGTACCCCGTCGCGCGGTTCTACCGGGACGCAAAGATCCTCGAGATCGGCGAGGGCACCAGCGAGGTCCAGCGGATACTCATCGCGCGCGGGCTCGGCCTGCCCGTCGAGTAGGTTCGCAGCTGTGGATGCCCACGACCACTACAAGGACGTCGCGGCGGCACGCGAGGCGACGCTCGCACCGTCCGACAAGGGTGCCGCGAAGCTGCGCGAGCAGGGCAAGTTGTACGTCCGCGACCGGCTGTCGCTGCTGTTCGACGAGGGGACGTTCGTCGAGGACGGCCAGCTGGCGAACGCCCGGGCGAGCGGGCTGCCCGCGGACGGCGTGGTCACCGGCCGCGGCCTCGTGGACGGGCGGCCTGCCCTGGTGGTCGCCAACGACCCGACGGTCAAGGCGGGCTCGTGGGGCGCACGTACCGTCGAGAAGATCGTCCGTACCACCGAGATCGCGTTGCGCGACGAGCTACCGCTGTTCTGGTTCGTCGACAGCGCGGGCGCCCGGATCACCGACCAGGTCGAGCTGTTCCCGGGACGGCGTGGGGCGGGACG
>CAZMXH010000601.1:0-1759 GCA_964570165.1 uncultured Actinomycetes bacterium | reverse complement strand
TGCCGCAGCCCGATGCCCTGGTTCGTCGCCGTCGCGCTACTGGTCGCACCACGGGGCATCACCGGGATGCGGGTCGCGAAGCAGAACCCCGACCGGTGATAGGCCAGCGCCGTGCCGGCGTCGAGCCGGTTCGACTCGACCACCGTGAACCCGCGCCACCGGCCGATGATCGCGTTCCGCAGCGCGTCCGTGCTGCCCGCAGCGTCCACCCGCGTGAACTCGTCCAGGTTCAGGATCAGGCTGGCGAACTCGGGGGAGACGGCCAGCCACCGGTCCTCCATCGGCGCGTCGTTGCGGCCCAGCGTCTCCCGAGCCTCAACCACTGCCTCGCCCACGTCCGACCCGTCCGCGGCGACCTCGATGTCACCCGACAAGTTGTTCATCGCCGCGCCCAGCTCCGCCTCCGCCTTGACCGCCACGGCGTCCACCTGGACGCGGGTCACCTGCCGGGCGAAGTTCTCGATGTCAAAGGACATCTCCTCATCGGAGATGAGCTTGGCGTGGTAGAAGTGCTTGAGGCTCACGTCCACCGGCACTTCGGTCACGTCGTCGTAGGAGATGCCCGCCCCGCGGGTCTCCTGCTCACGCGCCTCCGACGGCTGCGGCACCGGCACCGTCACCGTGTCACCGTTCCGCCCAGAGAACACACCCCCAGGCACCATCGTCACCGTCCGCGGCAGTGCGATGCGCCGCGTCAGCAGCGCAATCCCCACATCCACGATCCCCTGTGCGGTCAGAACAGCCACCGCTGTCCACTCCCTTCATGGTTGCGCCGCGGTGGCGTCCCCACTGCGGCTCAGAATCCAGAACTGAGGATCGACTCTGCGATCTTCTCGGGTGTCTTGTCTCCCGCGCTGCCCGGCACCGCGCCGGGCCGCAGCGTCTCCGTCGGCCGGCCCGAGGGCGGCAGTTCCCGCCCTTCGGCCGGCGTACCCTCGTCACCGGCCGGCTTGTCGGCCTTGCCGTCGTCGGGTTTCCAGTCGAACACCTCACCGGCGTCGGCCAACAGCTCGTCCACTGTGTCGCCCTGCAACCGGCTAACTTTCACCATTGACAGGCCAGTCTTGCTGGCCACCTCGGCGAGCACCGCCTTACGCTCGGCAGCCTGCGCCTTCTTCTCCATCTCCGCCAGCTTCGCCAGCACACGCTCCATGTCGGACTTGCTGCTGTCACTGTCGGCCTTCAGCTTGGCCAGCTCGTCGCGAGCCGCCTTCGCCTCAGCCTCCGCCCGGCGGGCACGCTCCCGCTCGGCCTGCAACGCGCGCTTACCGGCATCCCCCAGCGCGTCCTCACCAGTCGCAGCCGGCGCGGCAGGGGTAGTGGTCGGGTCGGCTCCCGTCGCGGGAGCGGGTTCATTCTCAGCCATCGCGGCCTCTCCTATCATCGCGGCCGCCGTCGCGGCGGCCATCCGGCACCGGTTCCCGGTCCAACTCAACCGGGTAGTCCATCGTCATCCGCTCCAACGCCCGCCGGGCACGAACCGGCTGGGTCACGGCACAACCTCCACATCCAACACCCGCGGCCGGGAACCCGGCCCGCTGTCACCAGTCACCCGCAGCCGCAACCCACGCTGCAACATCAGCTCAGACTGGCCAGCCGGACCGGAGATCCGCACCCCACCCGTGCCGCGGGGCACACGGATCCGCATCACCGCCCCCGCGTCGTCACCCGGCGCCGCGAACTGGCGGGCGATCCCGCTATCGGCGGTCGTGGACAAGAACCCGCGCTCTGTCCACTGCGCACCGGTTAGGCTGCCACC
>CAZMXH010000600.1:0-1759 GCA_964570165.1 uncultured Actinomycetes bacterium | reverse complement strand
TCCGGGTCGTCGTGGGGCAACCAGATGCGGTCCTACGTCCTGCACCCTTACCAGATGGTGAAGGACCTGCGGACGGTGCACGAGGTCAGCAACCCGCAGGCGGTGCTCGACGGCGACATCGACGAGTTCCTGGAGGCCGGCATCCGCTGGCGCCGTCAGCAGGGGTAACGCTTCGCAGGGGGTACCCCCCGAGAAACGCGACGGAGAAGTCGTAGACTTTCGGCCGGCCGTGGTTACCATTCTGTGACCATGGTGTGTCCGGCACACTGACGGCGGGGGGAGAGGCCAGGCGGATGATCCGCTTCGACAACGTGACGAAGCTGTACCCCAACCAAGCCACGGCGGCGCTCCACGAGGTCTCGCTGGAGATCGAGAAGGGGGAGTTCATCTTCCTCGTCGGACCGTCAGGATCGGGCAAGTCGACCTTCCTGCGGCTCGTCCTGAAGGAGGACCGGCCCACGTCCGGCAGGATCCGGGTCGCGGGGAAGGACCTGCACCGGCTGTCGAACTGGAAGGTGCCGCACCTGCGGAGGCGGATCGGCACCGTCTTCCAGGACTTCCGGCTGTTGCCGAACAAGACCATCTTCGAGAACGTCGCGTTCACGCTCCAGGTGATCGGAAAGCCGCGGCGTCAGATCAGGCGCGACGTCCCCGCCGTGCTCGAGCTGGTGGGTCTGTCCGGCAAGGAGGACCGGATGCCCGACCAACTCTCCGGCGGCGAGCAGCAGCGGGTGGCCGTGGCCCGCGCGTTCGTCAACCGGCCGCTGATCCTGCTGGCCGACGAGCCGACCGGCAACCTGGACCCGACGACCAGCGTCGGGATCATGAAGCTGCTCGACCGGATCAACCGCACCGGTACGACCGTGGTGATGGCCACCCACGACCAGTCGATCGTCGACCAGATGCGTAAGCGGGTGATCGAGCTCGCTCACGGCCAACTGGTCCGCGACCAGTCGCGAGGAGTCTATGGCTATGCCCGGTAGTCGGGCTGACATCCGTCCGCCACAACCGAAGGGTTCGCAAGCTCCCCTGCCATGCGCCTGCAATACATCTTCTCCGAGATAGGAACCGGCCTTCGCCGCAATCTGACGATGACGCTGGCCGTCATCATCACCGTGGCGATCTCGATGACGTTCCTCGGCACCGGCATGCTCTTGCGCGCTCAGGCCGAGACGATGAAGGGCTACTGGTACGACAAGATCCAGGTCTCGGTGTACCTGTGCAACGAGTACGCCACGGGTGAGGGCTGTGAACAGGGAGCGGTCACCGATGAGCAGCGAGGGAAGATCGAGCAGACCCTGGAGTCCCACCCTGAGGTGCGGCAGATCTACTTCGAGACGCAGGAGGAGGCGTACGAGCGCTTCCAGGACTACGACGACGCCCTCGCGGAGAGCATCGGACCCGACCAGCTGCCCTCGTCGTTCCGGGTGGACCTGCAGGATCCGGAGCGCTTCGAGGGCGTCGTCTCAGCGGTGGCGGGCCTGCCAGGGGTCCAAGAGGTGGTCGCTGAGCGAGATCTTCTCGAACGGATATTCAAGATTCTGAACGGCATCCTCATCAGCGCGATCATCGTCGCGACCATCCTGGTTGTCGCCGCCGTGCTGCTGATCACCAATACCATCAGGCTTGCGGCGTTCAGCCGGCGGCGCGAAACGGGGATCATGCGGCTTGTCGGCGCATCGAACTTCTATATTCAGCTGCCGTTCATTCTGGAAGCCGCGATCGCGGGCCTGATCGGGGCGATCTTCGGTGCACTTTC
>CAZMXH010000599.1:0-1759 GCA_964570165.1 uncultured Actinomycetes bacterium | reverse complement strand
ACTCGCGGTCTAGAGGAGGAGGGCGTGGAGAAGTTCGCGACCAGCTGGAACGACCTGCTGGACTCGGTGGCCGGCAAGCTCGAGGCGCTGCGGTGAGCGACGCCCCGGTTCTCGGCCTGCCTGGCGAGCCGCCCCGCGAGCTTGTCGACAACCTCGTCGCCGACAAGGTCGCGTCGCGTATCGCCGCGCGCGATTCGACCCTGTGGGGTCCGCGCGCCCAGGATGAGGCGGCGATTCGCCTCGGCTGGGTCGACCTGCACGAGACGTCCCGCCCGCTGCTCGCCGAGGTCGAGGCACTCCAGGCGGAGCTGCGAGCCGACGGCCTCGACCGCATCGTGCTGTGCGGCATGGGAGGCTCCTCGCTGGCCCCAGAAGTGATCACCGCCTCGGCGGGCGTGGAGCTGACCGTCCTGGACACCACGGACCCGGGCGCGATCCGGCGGGTGCTCGCGGATCGGCTGGATCGGACTGCCGTCGTCGTCTCCAGCAAGTCCGGCACGACCGTCGAGACCGACAGCCAGCGGCGCGCGTTCGATGCGGCCTTCACCGACGCCGGAATCGACCCCGGGCCGCGGTTCATCGCCGTCACGGACTCCGGCTCGCCGCTTGTCGAGCTCGCGACCGGGGCAGGCTACCGGCGGGTGTTCCTCGCCGACCCCAGCGTCGGCGGGCGCTACTCGGCACTGACCGCCTTCGGGTTGGTGCCCAGCGGGCTCGCCGGAGCCGACACTGCCGAACTGCTGGACGATGCAGCGGCCATCGCTCCAGCGCTGGCGACCGACGACCCGGACAACCCCGCACTAGTACTCGGTGCGTTGCTCGCTGACCGGCGCGCGGTGGCTCCGGTAGTTGCCGAGGACGCCGGCATCGTCGGCTTCGCCGACTGGGTTGAGCAGCTCATAGCGGAGTCCACAGGCAAGGAAGGCACCGGAGTGCTCCCGCTCGCCGTGCCCGGACCGGAGGCGCCGGAGCTCACCGCCGACTCCGGCGGGGTGCCTGCGGTCGAGGTCCGCGGTCAGCTCGGCGCCCAGTTCCTGCTGTGGGAGTACGCGACGGCGGTCGCGGGGCGACTGCTCGGCATCAACCCGTTCGACCAGCCCGACGTCGAGAGCGCGAAGAAGGCCGCTCGCGGCTTCCTGGACGCGCCGCCCCAGCCCCAGCCGCCCGCGTTCGTCGACGGCGCGGTGGAGGTTCGGGGCACGAGCGGCCTGCTCGACGGCGTCGACACGCTGCCCATGGCGCTGGAGGCGCTGTTGCAGCGGCTGCCCGACGACGGTTACGTCGCCGTGATGGCCTACCTGGACCGGGCCGGCCCGGACGCCGCGGCCGCCGGTGTCCGTGAACCGCTCGCCGTGCGCACCGGACGGCCCGTCACGTTCGGGTGGGGCCCGCGGTTCCTGCACTCGACCGGCCAGTATCACAAGGGCGGCCCCCCGACCGGGGTCTTCCTGCAGATCACCGGCACACCCGGCGACGATCTGCCGATCCCCGGCCAGCCGTTCACGTTCGGACAGCTCATCGCCGCCCAGGCGGCCGGCGACGCCCAGGTGCTCGGCGAGCTGGGCCGTCCCGTGCTCCGGCTTCACCTCACCGACCGCGCGGCGGGCATCGAGCAGCTTCTCCTGACCCTAGGAGCCTGATTGCCCACTGCAGGCGCAACCACGGTTCGTAACCCGCTGCGGGATCCCCGGGACAAGCGGCTCCCGAGGATCGCCGGCCCCAGCAGCTTGATCATCTTCGGGGTCACCGGCGACCTGTC
>CAZMXH010000598.1:0-1764 GCA_964570165.1 uncultured Actinomycetes bacterium | reverse complement strand
CCTGAGTTCGGTCATTTCGTTAGTGCCTTAGATCAGGGCTGTTTGAGGGCGTCGAGGATCGCCTGTCGGTCGGTGTCGATGGCCGGTGGGAAGGTCTGCTCGGCGCCGTTGATCGCGATGGTCGCGGAGCGCAGGGGGCGTAGCTGGCGGATCACGTTGCGGATGGCGAGGCCTGATCGGTGCTGGGCTTCGCGGGCCACGGCCAGCGCGGTGAACACGATGGTGAGGTGGGCTTCGATCGCGTCCCGGGTCCTGGCGAATATGGGCCGGGCGGCGAGGTCGGTCTTGCTCATGCGGAAGGACTGCTCCACGTGCCACAGGTCGTGGTAGGAGGCGATGATGTGCTCGGCGTTCATGACGTGGGCTGGGATGTTGGTGACGTAGCCTTTCAGCCCGGCGAGCTTCTTGGCTCTGGCGAGGGCGGCTTCGTCGACGCTGCGGGCGTCGCCGCTGATCTTGACGAAGCGCGGTGTGCGGGCGGTCTTTTCGCCGGCGACGACGTCACGGGCGCGGTTCTCCTGCGCGGTGAGGGTCTTGTGGTCGCGTGCGGCGCGTTTGCTCGAGTAGGCCCACACGGCCCGCCAGGAGCCGGTGTGCCTGTGCCGGTCCCAGGTCGGTTCGGCGCGTAACGCCGGGTTGTTCTCGGCGTTGCGGCCGGTCTTGGGGGTGATGGTGTCGATGAGCTGCCCGTCGGTGAACGCGTCCCCGTGCCAGCGGAAGTGGGAGGCCAGATCGATCGGCGCCTTGGTGACCCGCGAGCCGACGATGAACCCGAACCCGGCCTCGTCCAGCTCACGCAGGTTCGTCGCCGACAGCATCCCGGCATCGGCCACCACGACCATGTTCTCGATGCCGTGGCGGTCATGAAACTGGCGGATGATCGGCAAGATCGTCGCGGTCTCGGCCTTGTTCCCCTCGAAACAGCCAATCTCCAGCGGAAAGCCGTGCCGGTCGACCAGCAGGCCGACGACGATCTGCGGGTCGATGCGCCGTTCCTTGGAAGAGCCCACCTTGCGCAGGCCGTCCTCCTTGTCGGCCTCGAAGTACAACGTCGTCACGTCATAGAGGCAAAGCGACACATCACCGCTGGCCAGCGCATGTTCAAAGCACAACTTGGCGATCTGGTCGCGATAACCACCCCCGACGCACCGGGCCAGCGTGCGGCGCATCGTCTTCTCACTCGCCGCAGACCGGCCCAAGTCCTGCAGGACCCGTCCCACGTCCAGAACCGAGGTCGGCTCCACGATCCTGGCGACCACCAGATCCCGGAACACCTCGTCGCCGACCGCGTCGAACCCCAGATCGGCGAACACCCCGGCGAGCGCGTCGAACAGCACCCGAGAATCGGTCGAGACCACGCGCGGCGCCGCTACACGTACCGGCTCCCGGCCCGCCGACTGCCCGAACAGCGCCAGCTCTTGGGCAGGACCGGCCAGCTCGACCGTCCGGGGAGTCAGTTCGATGCCAAGATCGAACTCACCCTGACCGGGATCTTCCAACAGCTCACGTGCCTGCGAGAGCAGGATGCCCAACTCGGCCTCGGTATGAGCCGATCCCACGTGCGCAACGATCCGCCGCCGCCCGCCCACGTACTCAGCGATCTGCACAGCCGTCGCCCCCGACGCCGTGCGCACCCGCCGAATCCAAGCCACCACCCGAGCGTAGGGGCACCAATTAGTGCCTCAAAACAACCACGATCCCGAACATCAACCCAGGTCAACGCCCTGCGTCACGTCCCGCCGCAGCGAGGTGACCAAACTCAGG
>CAZMXH010000597.1:0-1766 GCA_964570165.1 uncultured Actinomycetes bacterium | reverse complement strand
CTGCGGCCGCTCGCTGGCCGGACCGGACCGGCGTCATCGACGAGGCGGGCTCGCTCACCTGGCGAGAGCTGCATCGGGAGTCGAACGCTCTCGCCCGGGCGCTGCAGAACGCTGGTCTGGCTCCCGGTGAGTCCATCGCCGTCATGTGCCGCAACCACCGGTGGATGGTCGCGTCGACGATCGCCGCCGCCAAGGCGGGACTGACCGCGATCTACCTCAACACGATGTTCGCGGGCCCGCAGGTTGCCGACGTGTGCGCCCGCGAGCGCGTCGGGGCGATCATCTACGACGCGGACCTGGCCGAGACCGTCGCGGACGTGGACTGCGCCGCGCGTTTCGTGGCCTGGCCGGACGATACGGCCGGCGATCCGGCGGTGACGTCGGGCGTGCTTCTCGCGGATCTGGTCGCGCACACTGATCGCAGCGACCTGCCACCGCCGGCCGAACCGGGCCGGATCGTGATTCTCACCAGCGGCACCACCGGCGGCCCGAAGGGAGCGCAGCGCCACCAGCCGTCGTCGCTGGACCCGATCGCCTCCCTGTTCGACCGCATCCCGTTCCGGGCGTGTGAGACGACGTTGGTGTCCGCACCGCTGTTCCACTCCTGGGGGATGATCAATTTCGGATTCGGCCTCTCGCTCGGGTCGACGTACGTCCTCCAGCGCCACTTCGACCCCGAACGGGTACTCGCCGCGATCGAGCAGCACCGGTGCCAGGCGTTGATCGTGGTCCCCGTCATGCTCCAGCGGATCATGCAGTTGCCGCGCGAGGTGCTCGATCGCTATGACGTCTCCTCGTTGCGCATCATCGCCGCGAGCGGCAGCGCGTTGCCGGGCGATCTCGCGCTCGCCGTACTCGATCATTTCGGTGACGTTCTCTACAACTTCTACGGCTCCACCGAGGTGTCGTGGGTGACCATTGCCGGGCCGGCCGATCTGCGGGCCGCTCCGGGTACCGCGGGACGCCCGCCGCGGGGAACGGTCGTCAGGATTCTCGACATCGACGGTCACGAGCTCCCCGTGGGCCGGACCGGCGAGATCTACGTCAGCAACGAGATGTTGTTCGCCGGCTACACCGACGGAGCGACCCGCGAGCTGCGCGGCGAGGCGATGTCGACCGGTGACATCGGGCATCGTGACGCCGACGGCCGGTTGTTCGTGGACGGGCGGACCGACGAGATGATCGTCTCCGGCGGCGAGAACGTCTATCCCCGCGAGGTCGAGGACCTGCTGGTGGAGCATCCCGACGTCGCCGAGGTCGCGGTGATCGGGGTCGCCGATCCGGAGTGGGGCCAGCGGCTGCGCGCCTTCGTGGTGGCCGCGCCGGGCGCCAGCCCCACGCAGGACGCGCTGCAGGCGTTCGTGAAGGAACGGCTGGCCGGCTACAAGGTGCCACGGGAGATCGTCCTCACCGACGACCTCCCCCGCAACGCGACCGGCAAGGTCCTGAAGCGCCACCTTCCCCATTGATCACGTGAAGGGGGTGTGTCGCCGCCGCGGTAGGCCCATGCGCCTACCGTGGCGCCGGCCCACCCCCTTCACGTGATCATTTGCAGAAAGTCACTCCAGCCGCAGGCCGGAGATCGCCCGAGCCACCACGAGGCGCTGGATCTCCGACGTGCCCTCGAAGATCGTGTAGATCTTGGCGTCGCGGTGCATCCGCTCCACCGGGTGCTCCCGCGAGTAGCCCGCGGCCCCGAGGATCTGGATGGCCCGCTCCGTTGCCCACACGGCCACCTCGCCGGCCTTGAGCTTCGACATCGAGCC
>CAZMXH010000596.1:0-1789 GCA_964570165.1 uncultured Actinomycetes bacterium | reverse complement strand
GACATGGACTCGGTGTCCGACGATGCGCTCCGCTCGGGCGCCGAACTGGTCGTGCACGCGTACAGAGACGGCGCGGCGCCTGGGCTAGAGCGGCTCGACAAGCTGGGGCTGCCCGGGGTGCTGTTCCCGGCGACGGGGACGAGCGAGGACATCGCGATGCTGCTGGCCGACGACAAAGGGGCCTCGCTGATCGTCGCGGTCGGAACCCACGACACTCTGGTCGAGTTCCTGGACAAGGGCCGCGCTGGCATGGCCAGCACGTTTCTGACGCGGCTTCGGATCGGAGGCAAGCTCGTCGACGCCAAGGGCGTGAGCCGGTTGTACCGAAGTCGCATCCCAGCGTGGACGCTCGTCCTGCTCGTCGTCGCCGGAGCGCTCGCCGTGCTCGCCGCGTTGACGTCGACGCCGACCGGAGAGGCGTACCTCGAAGTCGTGCGGTCGTGGTGGGACCGCTTCCTGTTCTGGCTGCAAGGACTGTTCTGACGTGATCGACTTTCGTTATCACCTGGTCTCCATCATCGCGGTGTTCTTCGCGCTGGCCGTTGGCATCGTGCTCGGCGCGGGGCCGCTCGGCGAGCGGGTGGACGAGAACCTGCCCGAGCAACTTGCCGAGATGCGCGAGACGAACCAGCAGTACCAGGAGCAGATCCGGTCGCTGGAGGCGCGGCAGGAGTTCCGCGACGGCTTCATCGAGGGCGTCACGGAGGAACTGGTGGCCGAGCGGTTGGCCAACCGCCGGGTGGCGGTGCCCGCCATGCCCGAAGCGGACGGCGACGTGGTCGAGGAGGTGAGCGACCTGCTGGACCAGGCCGGCGCCACGGTGACTGCCCGCGTCAGGGTGGACTCGAGCTGGACCGACCCGGAGTCGGAGGAAGCGTTGGACGCGCTAGCGGCCGAACTGGTGTCACCGGGGATGACGCTGCCGGAGGACGGCACGGGATACGTCCGCGGTGCCGCGCTTCTCGCAGCGGCGATCGTCCGCCCTCCCCTCGAGGAGGTCGTCTCCGAGAGTCTCCCGGGCGGTGTGGATGAGGGAACACTCGAGGAGGCCAGCCGGGTGAACCAGGACGTGTTGAGCGCCCTGAGTGAGGCAGGCCTGGTGGAGGTCGGCGGCGACCCCGAGATCAAGGCGCCACTCGCCGTGATCGTCGCTGGGCCTGCCCCGGAACCGGAAGAGGGCAAGGAGGACGAGGCCGCGGCCCCCTTGGAGTCGCTGACCGCTGTGGTCACGGCGGTGGCGGACACCGCTAGCGGGACCGTCGCGGCCGGGTCGCCCGGAGCCACCGCCGAGGGCGGTCTGCTCGCGGCAGTCCGGGCGGACGACCGACTGGCTTCGCGGGTGTCCACGGTCGACTCGCTCGACATGCTGGGCGGCCGGATCGCGGTCGTCTACGCGGTCGCGGAGCAGGCTGACGGCGACTCCGGGCACTACGGCTACGAGGGAGCGGCCGACGGCCCCGTACCGCCGGTGCCCGAGGTCCGGGTGCCGGACACGCCACGGCCGGGGGCCGCCGAGGACACCGGCAGCAGGCCGGCCGAGGACGGCAGCCCGGCCGAGGACGGCAGTGGAGGGCCCGCCGGGGAAGGGTCGCAGTCCGAGGACGACGCCGACGATGGGACAGCGACCGACGAGGAGGGCGGGCAATGATGAGCGGCCACCGCATGGCAGTGCTGCGACGTGCCGGCGGGCTGGTCTCGGCAGCACTGGTGGGTGCCGCTGTGGCGCGCGGCGTACGGCGCCGGATGGCGACCGCGCCCCCTGGCGGCTCACGACTGTGGGAGCGGGAGA
>CAZMXH010000595.1:0-1800 GCA_964570165.1 uncultured Actinomycetes bacterium | reverse complement strand
GCCGGCACATCCCCAGGCGCACGCGCCAGGGGATGTGCCGGCCCACCCACTGAACGTGGTCAAAACCCCACACCGGCGGCAGCGGCGAGCAGACGATCCTCGGCACCCGGCCGGGCGGCAAGTTGCACGCTGCCTCCCGCCGTTGGGCAGGCCAGCGCCGGCCATCCCAGCGCGTTGTAGGCGGGCGTGTGCCGGATCATCCGATCCCGGACGAACGCCTCGCCACGCTCGTAGTCGCGGCGCACCGCCTCGACCGTGGGCGCGGCGCCGTCCATGACTGGTGCGGCGAGCACGTCGACCCCCTCGACGGCCGCGTGGAACCGCGCCCGCCATGCCGCCATCACCTCGCGTGCCCGATTCACGTCCCCGATGGGCAGCCGCAGTCGGGCCGCCATGTCGCGCCCGTAGCGCCCGGGATCGCGGGTGAACCGCTCCCCGTGGACAGCCCAGACCTCGGACCTGAAGATCGTCCAGTGCTCGGCTGGAAGCGGCGGCACCTCCACGTCCACCCCAAGCTGGCTCACTACGACGCCGTCGGGGTCGGGCAGCGCCGCGAAGCCGAGGACCCGCCGCAGCGTGTCGAGGTCCGCAGTGAAGAACCCGAGCGCGTCGAGCGACGGAGCCCGCGGGGGGCCGCCGTCCATGGGGAAGGCGCCGCCTGCGGCCTTGACCCCGTACACGCCGCAGCCGGCGGCCGGCAGCCGCACCGATCCGCTGGTGTCGGTACCGACACCGACGTCCGCCACGCCCGCAGCGACCGCCGCAGCCGAGCCTCCGCTGCTGCCGCCCGCCGTCCGAGTGCGGTCCCGCGGGTTGAGGATCCACCCGTGGTGGGGGTTGTAGCCCGTCACCCCGTAGGCGTACTCGTTGAGCGCGGTCTTCCCGATCACCCGCCCGCCGCGGCGGCGCAGCCAGGCGACCACGGCCGCGTCCTCCGTCGCCGGCAGCCGGGGAGACGTGGGGGACGACGTCACGGGCGTGTCCGGCGCGGCGCCGTTCGTCGTCGGCCACCCCGCCACGTCGATGAGGTCCTTGACCGCGACGAGCATGCCGTCGAGCGGGCCGCTCCCGGTCGGCTCCAGCCCACCCTCCTCGTCGAGGAGCAGGAAGCTGCCCAGCGATGGGTCGTAGCGGTCCATGCGGGCGCGCACCGTCTCGGAGGCGTCGTCGGTCGCCGTCAACGGTCAACGGTCTGCGGCCGGCTCGGGGGCGAGGCCGACCATCTCCGGCGAGTCCGTCAACGACCGCAAGCGGCCCGCCGGGTCGTCGACAAGCCGGCGCGCGGTCAGGTCGAGCAGGCCGGTCACAGCGGTGAGATGGGCGACGCGATCGCCGTTCGGCCGGGCAAAGTCCTGCCGCACCTCGAACGTCTTGCCGCTGCCCCAATGGAACTCGCAGGTCACGTCCACCTCGTCCGCGGACCGCAGTTCAGCGAGGTAGCGGATGGTCACCTCCAGGGTGACCGGCCCCACTCCGGACTCGTGCATCAGGTCGTGGGTGATACCGGCGGCATGCAGGCATTCCCACCTGGCGTGCTCGGCGTACTGCAGATACACGGCCTGGTTGACGTGGCCGCGCGGGTCCAGTTCATAGCCCCGGACGCCAATGCGTATCTGGAACGGTGCCACATGCGGGACCTTACCGGCGGCCGTTCGGCCGCGAACGCATTGGCTTGTCAACGGCATGAACGCACGGGAGCAGCACAAGATCAAGGCTCGCCCGTTTGCGATCTCATGTGGCTCGGGCGCGTACCCGACAGGCTGGTCGGCCGTAGGCACCCACGGGTTGTGGACGCGGGGA
>CAZMXH010000594.1:611-1811 GCA_964570165.1 uncultured Actinomycetes bacterium | reverse complement strand
CAGCACTCGTGCCAGCTCGTCGGCGGAATACGTGTTCAGCACGTCCGCCGCGGTGCGGCCACCCGTCGGGTCCATTCGCATGTCCAGCGGCGCGTCCTGGGAGTATGCAAAGCCGCGGGCCGCGTCGTCCACCTGAAGCGAGGAGACGCCCAGATCGAACAGGACGGCATGCACCCGTGGCAGGGCCCGCTGCCCCAGCACCGCCGGCAGCTCGTCGTAGCTGGCGTGCACCAGGTCCACACGCCCTCCGAAGGCCGACAGCCGCTCGCCCGACCGCCTGAGTGCCTCAGGGTCCTTGTCGAGTCCCACCAGGCGGGCACCCTCGCAGCGGCGCAGCAGCGCCTCCGCATGGCCGCCGGCACCGACGGTCGCGTCGACCAGGACCGCGTCCGGCACCTGCAGCGCCGGCGCCAGAAGCTCGACGACCCGCTCGAGCATGACCGGGACGTGCGCGATCGGTGCCACAGCTCGCATTCGCCCCCGTTCCGCCGTCGATCGTCTGGTTGCCGTAGGCCGTGTGGCCAGGTCCCCGCCCGCCTCCGGGGCGCCGGCGCCGCCTGCCGCCGGGGAAGTTGCGTCAGGGGGCGCCGCAATGTGCGGAAGCGGGCCGGAGACCTCGCCACACGGCCTGTGACTGCGCTAGAAGATGCCGGGCAGCACCTCCTCCGAGATGTCGGCGAACAGCGGCTCCTTTTCGGCCTGGTAGGCGTCCCACGCCGCCGTGTCCCAGATCTCCAGCCGGGTCATCGCACCGACGACCGTGCACTCCCGCTGCAACCCGGCGTACTCCCGAAGCCCCGGCGGTATAGTGACGCGGCCCTGCTTGTCGGGCACTTCGGCGCTGGCGCCCGCCGCGAGCATCCGGGCGAAGTCACGGGCTCCCTTGTTCGTGAACGGCGCCGCCCTCAACTGCTCGGTGATGCGAGCGAAGTCGGCCTGCGGCCACACGTACAGGCACCGCTCCTGCCCCCGCGTGATCACGACACCCTCCGCCAGGTCATCCCGGAACTTCGCCGGAAGGAAGAGCCGGCCCTTGTCGTCCAGCCGCGGACTGTGGGTGCCGAGAAACACGGCCACCACCTCCACAGCCGGCCTGAGGAACGGCTCCTCACTCCATTGTCCGCCACTTTACTCCACATCGCACCACGCGCAACCACAAGGACGGCGGTTCGCTCCCCTCTTCATCCCCTGCAAGCGCCG
>CAZMXH010000594.1:0-601 GCA_964570165.1 uncultured Actinomycetes bacterium | reverse complement strand
GACGCCTGACGTGACGGCCGGCGCGGCCTCTACAGCAGAGCGGAGTTGAGAAAATGGTGCGGAACCTGTCGATCGGCACAGGGCCTGGCCGCGTACCGTAAGTAGGAGTGGCAGCATGGCCGGCAGCCAACTGGCAGGGAGGAACGTGTGAGCCGCAGCCTTATCCCACCGACCACGACGACCCAAGACGAGCCGTCGGTCGGCTCTCTGCCGACACCAGGCCTGTCGGAGCTCAACGAGACCAGCAGCCGGGTGCAGGCGACGATTGCGACGGTGATCGAAGGCAAGCCCGAGGTCATCAAGCTCGCGCTGACCATCCTGCTCGCCGAGGGCCACCTGCTCATCGAGGACGTGCCCGGCGTCGGTAAGACGATGCTTGCCAAGTCGCTGGCGCGGTCGATCGACTGCTCGGTGTCCCGCATCCAGTTCACACCCGACCTGATGCCGAGCGACGTGACCGGAGTGTCGGTCTTCAACCAGCAGACGCGCGACTTCGAGTTCAAGCCAGGCGGTATCTTCGCCAACATCGTGGTGGGCGACGAGATCAACCGGGCCTCGCCCAAGACCCAGTCCGCCATGCTCGAGGCGATGGAGGAACGCC
>CAZMXH010000593.1:0-1814 GCA_964570165.1 uncultured Actinomycetes bacterium | reverse complement strand
CTGCGTCGACCGTCCGCTCTTCACCGCAACCACGGGATTCGCCGCGGCCACCCGGCGGGCCAGCCGGGCGAACTTGCGCGGGTTCCCGAGCGACTCCAGGTAGAGCAGCACCACCTCGGTGGCCGGATCGTCCTGCCAGTACTGCAGCAGGTCGTTGCCTGACACGTCCGCCCGGTTGCCCGCCGACACGAACGTGGACAGGCCCAGGCCGCGGTCGGCGACGGCGTGCAGGATCGCCGTACCCAGCGCTCCGGACTGCGAGAAGAACCCGGCGCTGCCGCGCGGCGGGACCACTGGTGCCAGCGAAGCGTTGAGGCGGTACTCCGGGTCGGTGTTGACCACGCCCAGGCAGTTGGGGCCGACCACACGCATGCCGTGCGCCCGAGCGATCCGCACCACCGCCTCCTGCCGGCGGCGGCCCGCCGCGCCGGACTCCGCGAACCCGGCCGACACCACGACGAGGCCCTTGACACCTTTGGCGGCGCAGTCCAGGACGACGCCCTCGACTGCTTCGGCCCGCACCGCGATGACCGCAAGGTCCACGTCGCCCGGAACATCCCGGACGCTCGGGTATGCCGGCACCCCCGCGACCGCCGCCGACGCCTCCGGGTTGATCGCGTAGACCCGCCCGGTGAACCGGCCGTCCACCAGGTTGCGCACGAGCGCCCGGCCCACCTTGCCGTGTGACCTGCTGGCACCCACGACGGCCACCGACCGCGGAGTCAGCAGCCGCCGGATCGACCGCGCCTCTGCCCGCTGCTCCCGCGCTGCCATCACGTCCAGCGCCGGACCTGTCGGGCGGATCTCGAACTCCACGTGAACCACGCCGTCGTCGAACGTGTTCTTCACGGTGTAGCCGGCCTCGGTGAAGACGGTCAGCATCCTCCGGTTGGCCGGCAGCACCTCTGCAACGAATCGCCCGATGCCGTTCTCACGCGCCGCCTCGGCCAGGTGCTCCAGCAGCACGCTGCCGATCCCCCGGCCCTGGTGTGCGTCCTCGACGAGGAACGCGACCTCTGCCCCGTCGCCGCCGACGCGGTCGTACCTGCCGACCGCGATCATGTCCTCGCCGCTGAGCACGATCAGCGCGGCGCGGTTGGTGTAGTCGACATTGGTGAACAACTCGACGTCGCGGTCCGACAACGTCGGGTACGGCGAGAAGAACCGGTAGTACTTCGACTGGTCGCTTACGCGGGAGTAGAACTGGACCAGCCGCTCGGAGTCGTCCGGCGTGATCGGGCGCAGGTGCGCGGTGGCTCCGTCGGAGAGCACCACGTCGGCTTCCCAGTGCGCCGGATACCCTGCCGCCGCGTTCATGGACCACCTCCCCGCTCGTCTCGCACCCTCGGGGTGCACGCTACGCCCTGCGGGGCTGCGAGTCGTTGCGCGATCGCCGCCGCGCGGCGAGCGACAATGGGCACGTCCGATCTCGCTAACCAAGCAAGGAGCGCCACCGGCCATGGCCCGCCGTACCACCAAGGCCCCGCCGCCCGACGAGGTCGCGGAGCAGATCCACGACGTCGACGTCTCCGACGAGATGCGCGGCAGCTTCCTTGAGTACGCCTACTCGGTCATCTACTCCAGGGCAATCCCCGACGCGAGGGACGGCCTCAAGCCGGTACAACGCCGGATCCTGTTCCAGATGAACGAGATGGGGCTGCGCCCCGACCGGCCCCACGTCAAGTGCGGCCGCGTCGTCGGCGACGTCATGGGGAAGCTGCACCCGCACGGCGACGGCGCCATCTACGACACCCTCGTGCGGATGGCGCAGCCCTGGGCGATGCGGCTGCCGCTCGTGGACGGGCACGGCAACT
>CAZMXH010000592.1:0-1814 GCA_964570165.1 uncultured Actinomycetes bacterium | reverse complement strand
AACTCGTGCGGGTAGCGGTCCCTGTGGTCCGGGTTCAGCCCGACGAGCTCGAGCAACTCGCCCACCCGCGCACGGCGGGCCGCCCGCCCAGGGTGCAGCCCGTGGATCGCCAGCGGCTCGGCCACGGTCTCGGCGATAGTGCGCCGCGGGTCCAGCGACGCGAACGGGTCCTGGAAGATCATCGCGGCACGGCGCCGCCAGGCCCGCAGCCGCCGACGTGTCAAGCCAGTCACGTCCACGCCGTCGAACTCCACCCGCCCCGCCGTGGGCTCGACCAGCCGGAGCAGCGCCTTGCCCAGGGTCGACTTGCCGCAGCCGGACTCCCCGACCAGCCCGAGCGTCTCGCCGCGGCGGATGTCGAGGTCGACCCCGTCGACGGCCCGGACGGACGCCCGGGAACGCCGTAGCCGGCCCCCCGTCCGCACCGGGAAGTGCACGGCGAGGTCCCGCGCGCGCAGCAGCACGTCCGCACCGTTGGTGCCGTCCGGAACAACCGCCGCGCGCCCGGCCGTGCTCACGACGCCTCCCCCGCATAGAAGCTCGCGACCCGGTGGCCGTCGGCGACGTCGCCAACGTCGACCAGCGACGGCACCTCGGTGGCGCAGCGCTCGTCCGCCCGCACCGGGCACCGCGGGTAGAACGCGCATCCCGGCGGCAGCGCCACCGGGTCCGGCGGTAGCCCCGGCATGGTCGCGAGCTGGTCCCGCTGTCGTGCCGAGCGCGGATCGTCGACGATGGGCAGCGCCCCGAGCAGCCCTCGGGTGTACGGGTGCGCCGGCCGCCCGAAAACGCTGTCAACAGGCCCTTCCTCGACGCATCGGCCCGCGTACATCACCAGCACGTGATCCGCCATCCCCGCCACGACGCCAAGGTCGTGCGTGATCCACACGACCCCCATGGCGTGCTCTTTCTGCAGCCGTGTGACCAGCTCGATGATCTGTGCCTGGACAGTGACGTCGAGCGCCGTCGTGGCCTCGTCCGCGACGAGCACACGGGGCTCCCCCGCCAGGGCGATCGCGATCATGACGCGCTGCCGCATGCCGCCGGACAGCTGGTGCGGATAGGCCTTCAGGCGAGCCGCCGGGTCAGGGATCCCGACCACGTCAAGCAGTTCCGTCGCCCGGGAGCGCACGTCCCGCTCGGCTACCGTGCCGTGGGCACGCAGTGCCTCCGCGATCTGCCGCTCCACGGTCAGGACCGGGTTCAGCGAGGTCATAGGGTCCTGGAACACCATGCCGATGCCCGCTCCCCGAACCGAGCGCAGCCTCTCCTCGGGCAGCCCGATGAGCTCCGTCTCACCGAACACCGCGCTGCCCGTGACCCTGGTAACCCCCCGAGGGAGCAGGCCCAGCAACGCCAGCGCGCTGACGCTCTTGCCCGACCCCGACTCGCCCACGATCGCCACGGTCTGACCCGGCGAGACGTCGTACGACAACCCGCTCACCACGCGAGCGAGCCCGCGCCGGGTACGGAACGCCACATTCAGGTCGCGGACGGCGAGCACGCTCACCTGCCTACCCCCTTGCCGGCGATGGCCGAGCGCTGCTTCGGGTCCAGGACGTCGCGCAGCCCGTCGCCGAGCATGTTGAACGCGAGCACGACGACGAAGATGGCCACTCCTGGGAAGACCGCCATCCACCAGGCCTGCTCGATGAACCCGCGGCCCTCCGAAAGCATCCGCCCCCAGGACGGGTTGGGAGCCTGGACGCCTAGGCCAAGGAAGCTGAGCGCAGCCTCGGACAGGATCGCGAACGCCAGGCTGATCGAAGTCTGCACGATCAGCGGAGCGGCGATGTTCGGCAGCACATGGCGGC
>CAZMXH010000591.1:0-1814 GCA_964570165.1 uncultured Actinomycetes bacterium | reverse complement strand
AGGGCAACAACTTCGTGATCTGCAACTTCGTGCCGCGCAAGGTGGACTACCACCCCCTGGCCGTCCCGGTGCCGTACTTCCACTCGAACGTCGACTCGGACGAGGTGATGTTCTACTGCGGCGGCGACTACGAGGCGCGGAAGGGCTCCGGTATCGGCCAGGGCTCGATCACGCTGCACCCGGGCGGGCACTCGCACGGTCCGCAGCCGGCGGTGATCGAGCGGGTGCTAGGCAAGGACTACTTCGACGAGCTAGCCGTGATGGTCGACACGTTCCGGCCGCTGGAGCTTGGCGAGGGCGGCGTCGAGGTCGATGACCGGGTGTACTCGTGGACCTGGGCGGGCCGCGGCCCGGGCGCCTGAACCCTCCTCGCGCTCTCCGGCCGGCGGGTCGCTACGGGTTGACGTGCGACGACGTCGGAGCGCCGTTCACGTGGTGCGAGCAAGCGTGTCGCGTTGCGCGCCCGAGCCCGCCCGCTGGGGGGGTGAGGGTCCGATCGGCGTCGCCGTCAGTCGCTCGACGGGACGGGGTGTACGACAGGTTCGCCCTCCAAGGCGACACCTGCGGAGCGCATCTCGGCGAGCGCCCGGAGTGTCGTCTCCCTGCTCATGCCGGCAGTGAGGTCAAGCAGCACCCGGGTGGCCAGGCCGTGCCGCGCGGCGTCCAGCGCGGTCGCCCGCACGCAGAGGTCGGTCGCGATGCCGACGAGGTCAAGCCGGTCGACCTCCCGTTCCCGAAGCCAGTCGGCCAGCCGGACGCCGTGCGCGGCGCCTTGGAAGCCCGAGGTGCCGGCGTCGTACTCGCCCTTGTCGAAGATGGCGTCGAATGGCATCGGGTCGAGGTTCGGGTGGAACGCGGCGCCATCGGTGCCCGCGACGCAGTGCCGAGGCCAACTGCGGACGTAGTCGGGGCGGTCGGAAAAGTGATCGCCGGGGTCGATGTGATGATCCCGGGTGGCCACGACGAAGTCGTACGGCGAATCGGCTAGAGGATCCAGCCGCGCCTCCTGCCACGCGCGAAGCACCTCGGCGATCCGGAATGCGACGTCGGCGCCTCCGCCGACCCCGATGGCACCGCCTTCGCAGCAGTCGTTCTGCACGTCGACGACGATGAGACTGCGCGCCATAACCTACTCCCGTTCGTAGACGGTCGGAATCGCCGGCTCCCCCCACGACATCTTGTGCGCGTCCGGCGGCAGTTCGTCCCGCGATGCCTGGTGCCGTGCCCGGGCCTCGTCGAGTGGCACCCTGCCGACGATCTCACCCTCGCGCACGTATGGCACGAGCAACGGCCGGTCGGAATCGTTGTTCGGCGGGGGAGAGCCGATCCTGATCACCTCCGCGGTAGCCACCCCGGACGGCGACCGCCGCCGCACGGCATACTTGCGGCCACCGATGCTGACCTTGTCCGTGCTCTCCTTCTCGACCGGAATCAGGCGTCCGTCGTCGCCTGCCCTGGCCACGAGCTTGTACACGAGGCTGGCCGTGGGCGCGCCCGAACCTGTGACGAGGTGCGTGCCCACCCCGTACGCGTCGACAGGAGCGGCGGCGAGCGCCGCGATCGCGTTCTCGTCCAGGTCGCTCGTGACGACGATCTTGGTGTTTCGAGCACCCAGGGCGTCGAGTTGCTCACGGACCTCCCAGGCCTGGGCGAGCAGGTCGCCGGAGTCCAGCCGGACGGCGCCGAGCGCGGGGCCGGCGACCTCCACGCCAAGCGCCACCGCCTCGCGGACGTCGTAGGTGTCTACCAGCAGCGTTGTCCCCTTGCCCAGCGCGTTCACCTGGGCGGTGAACGCGTCCTTCTCGCTGTCGTGC
>CAZMXH010000590.1:0-1817 GCA_964570165.1 uncultured Actinomycetes bacterium | reverse complement strand
GGGTGGGGCTTGCGGATGCCCCACTCGGCGGAGGTGGCGATCACGTCTGCCGGCAGGTCGAGACGTCGAAGCTGCTCAGCCACGGCGGCGGTCTGGTTCCCCGCGATCCCGATTCGTACCCCGCCTTCCCGCAGCTTCGTCAGCGCCGGCCGCACATCCGGATACAGGTCGCGTTCCTCGATGCGTTCCCCGACGCCGGCCTCTGCCCGCAGCCGTCGCTCGCGGTCGAGGTCAATGGACCGCCTGAAGTACCCGAGGATGGCGTCCTCGTCGCGGCCGTAGGCGCGTCCCGCGCCGAACACCGCCGAGTAAGTATGCCGCGGAACACCGAGCCAATCCGCCCACGCCGCGAACTCCCGGGAATCGTCTACCAGTGTCTCGCCGATATCAAGGACTACCGTATCGACTACTATCATGCTGCGTCTCCTTACGCGGACCAGGTTCCGGTCTTGCCAGGTGGGCGTAGGCAAGGCGCCAGGTGGCGTACAGCTCCGCGAAGCAGGTGTCGGTGGCTGCGATCGGCAGAAAGTACTGGCAGGTCTCGCGGTAGTAGGCCCGCTGCTTGGCCGGCCGGGGGTGGGTGTGCAGCCGCTGCACGTTGCTGTACCGGTCGGCGAGCTTCAGCACTCTTACCGAGTCCGGGGCAGTGGCTAGCCGGGTGAGGTACTCGGCGCGACTGGCACCCTTGTCCTCGCTGGTTGGTGCCGGTGGCATGGTCACTTGGTCCACCAGGCGAGCCACCTGCGCCCCGAACAGGCGTTCGACGGCGGCAACTGTCTCCGCGGTGTCCTCGACCACGTCGTGTAGCAGCGCCGCGACCAGCAGCGGCGGGTCGGTGAACCGCCGGTAAGTGAGGATCTCAACAACTTCCAGCAGGTGTCGTACGTAGGGCTCACCAGCGGGCCGGGTCTGCCCGGCGTGGGCGGTGGCGGCGAACTGGTACGCGGCTGCAAGTTGCCGTATCACGGGCGCGGGGAGCTGCCCGGCCAGGCTGCCGGCTGCCTGGAGCCAGCTGCGCCACGCCCCGAACACCGTTATCTGGGGCTCCGGGAACCGGGACGGTATGTCGGCTGCGGTCGGTGCGGCGCCACTCGGGTGGGTCGGCATTGGCTGGTCGGCGCGTTTCATGGGTGCGTCGCGGTCGTAGCTGGTTGCTTCCGCCACTACTGGGCACCCCGTTCCGTCAGCCGTGTCGAAGTGTCGCGCTGGGTGGGTTGAACGCTCCTGTCGTCGTCCCGGGGATCGCCGTCGGGGCGGGTTTCGCGGTGATCGGATCCTTTTGGCGTGGGCACGCTGTTGGTGTAGTGGGCCGATTCGAGGAGTGCGACTACGGCCTGGGATGTTTCGGTCGCGGCCTGCCAGCATGTCTGGTCGTCAGGCTGGCTGCGCCGGGCAACGTTCACCAGGATGCCGACGGCGGCTCGGGTGAGCTCCAACAGCCATGTAGACACCTCGATGGCTTGCGGGTCGGTCATGTATCCTGCGTCATCGACATGGCCGCTCGCCTCCTCCAGCAGTCGCATCAGCGGTTCGAGCCGCGGAAACGAGTCGTCGTCGACCTCGTACTCACCATGCTCGGCAAGCAGTTCCTTCGCCAGCATGGACAGGTGGCGTTCGGCTGCTGCCAGTGCGTGCTGCGGGGCTTGGAGGGTGTGGTGGTTCAAGATAAGGCTGCCGTCGCGTCGCCATCCCCGGTGAGTGAGGCTCTCCGTCCACTCACATACATGGGCGAGGTTTTCGATGACTTCGATCCGTTCGGTCGCGCTGAGCTCCCGCTCCGAGGTCACACCATGGATGTCGTGCAGATGCGTGAGGAT
>CAZMXH010000589.1:0-1827 GCA_964570165.1 uncultured Actinomycetes bacterium | reverse complement strand
TGTTCGCCGACGTCGACCCGGACACCATCCTGGCGCAGGAGGAGATCTTCGGCCCGGTCCTGTCGATCTTGCCGTTCGAGGACGACGACGACGCCGTCGAGATCGCGAACAACTCGATCTACGGGCTCGCCGGCGCCGTGTGGTCGGCGGACGAGGAACGGGCGATGGCCGTCGCGCTCCGGATGAAGACCGGCTCGGTCGACATCAACGGCGGCGCGTTCAACCCGGTCGCGCCGTTCGGCGGGTACAAGCAGTCCGGAATCGGGCGCGAGCTGGGGTCGTACGGCGTCGAGGAGTTCCTGCAGACCAAGGCGATACAGCGATGAGGGCGCTCGTCGCGCGATCGGCTGCGGGCCCGCCGGCCGTCGAGGACGTCCAGCTTCCGGACCTTACGGCCGGCCAGGTGCGCGTGGACGTCGAGGCCGCCGGCGTGTGCCACTCCGACCTGTCCATGATCGACGGGACGCTCGAGCCGTCCTTTCCCCTTGTCCTCGGTCACGAGGCGGCAGGTGTCGTCGCCGAGGTGGGCGCCGATGTGAACCGGGTGGCCGTGGGGGACCGGGTGGTCTTGAACTGGTCGCCGGCGTGCCGGTCGTGCTGGTACTGCGAGCACGGCGAGCCGTGGCTGTGTGATCGCGGCGGCGCTCCGTCCACGCCTCGCGGCTCGCTGGCGGACGGGACACCGCTACACGTCACCCTTGGCCTGGGTGCGCTGGCCGAGCAGGTCGTCGTCCCCGCGACCGCGGTCGTTCCCGTGCCGGCCGAGTTGAGCGCGGACTCCGCGGCGCTGCTCGGCTGCGCGGTGCTGACCGGGTTCGGGGCGGTGCGCCGCACCGCGGGCGTGGCACCGGGCGACGCGGTGGCCGTCGTCGGGCTGGGTGGAGTGGGGCTCTCCGTGGTCGCGGCGGCACGGGCTGCCGGGGCGGAGCGGATCCTCGCCGTCGACGTGTCGGACGCCAAGCAGGAGTTGGCGCAGCGGGCCGGAGCGACGGAGTTCCTCGTCGCGGACGACACGCTCGCCAAGCGCGTGCGGGCCCTGACCGGCGGCCGTGGCGTGGACCACGCCTTCGAGTGCGTCGGCCGGTCCGAGACGATCCGGGCCGCGTGGCGGCTCACCCGCCGCGGCGGCGCCTGCACGATCCTCGGCATCGGACGCCGCGATGATCAGGTGAGCTTCAGCGCTGCCGAACTGTTCCATCTCGCGCGGACGCTGCGTTCGTCGGTCTACGGCTCGTCCGACCCGGACGCCGACCTGCCGGAGCTTGCACGGGCGGTTCTGGACGGCGGCTTCGACCCGGGAGTCCTCGTCAGCCACCGCGTGCTGCTGTCCGATGCCGCGGAGGCGTTCGACCGGATGCGTCGCGGCGAGGGCGCCCGCACCCTCGTCACACCGTGACCGCATCGTTCGACCACGTTCAGCAGGCCGATGGGTCCCTCGGCAGGCGAGTTGGCCTGGTGATGCTCATATTGGCAGCCAGCCCCACACACGGGGGTCGGCTGCGACGATCACCTCGCCGCGACCTCGCTGCAAATGATCACACTGCAGCTCGTTGCGGCGCTACGGGCGTCTGATCGACTCGTCGAGATCGCCGCGGCTCGATGGTGTGCCGTGCCAGGAGTCCCACAGCGACGCGTACGCCCCGCTCGCGGCCACGAGCTCGTCGTGGCTGCCGAGTTCGGTGACCCGGCCGTCCTCGACGACGGCGACCCGGTCGGCGTCGTGCGCCGTGTGCAGCCGGTGCGCGATGGCGACGACCGTCCGTCCGTGCAGCACGGCGGCCAGCGACCGCTCGAGGTGGCGGGCTACGCGCGGGTCGAGCAGCGAGG
>CAZMXH010000588.1:0-1837 GCA_964570165.1 uncultured Actinomycetes bacterium | reverse complement strand
AACGTCTGCGGCATGAGTTCGATCAACACCTGTGCCTGGGAGACCTGCCGCGCCGCAGTCGCCGGGGCGACCCGGCGGACCAGGCCCACCTGCTCGGGCACCCCCCGCCCAGCGTGTTTGGCCGGCACCCCGGCGGCGGTGTTGGCCGCCTGCTGCGAGGCGGCGAACGCGGCCACCTCGCCCAGCTGCGCCGCCGCCGCAGCCGCCTTCACCTTCTCCAACGCGGCGATCCGGTCGACCCGCTCCGCATCATCAGCCGCGGCGGGCAGCCCTGCCAGCCGGTCCACCACACCGGCCAACTCCGCCACCACATCGTCATCGAACATACGTCCAAGTCTAGAACCCGCCACTGACAACACCGGCGGCTCATCGAAGGCTTCAACGAGGCGGACGCAGCGGCTCGGCCCCAGCGTGGCTCACGGCGTTATCGCGCTGTCGCCCCAGGCATTGTCAATGACGTACAGCCAGGTCCCATCGGGTTGTCGCCGGGCGACCTCGGCAGTGAGCGCCCCCATGTCGAGTGCGCTTCCGTCGGGACCGGTCCCAGTCAGCGACCAGCGATTGGCGAGGTAGGCAAGATCGCCAACCTCGATGACCTCCTTGGTCTCCAGCGAGATGGTGCCGCCGAGATCGAGGAACTGCTGGAGCGCCGGACCGATCTCGTCCTTCCCGTGAACGACCGTACCCGGCTGCGGGATCAGAGCTGCGTCCGGCTCGTACAGGTCGACCAAGGCGTCGAGGTCACCCGCGTTGAAGGCCCGTTCGAACTCGCGGTGGATCTGTGCAGGAATCGTTGCCGCCATGGCGACACCTCCTCACCAGGGCACACGGTACTCGGCGTACGCCGATAGCGTCCACGGTCAGCAGCCACGCGGCTCATCACAGAAGGCTCGCCGATGGATCGACCTGGCGTGCCGCGGACGTGCCACCCGGAGGTACCGCGGTCAGCCCTTGAACGATTGCCCGTTGGCCCTGAGTGCCTCGCGCAGAATGCGGACGGCCCTCGGCCCGACTCCGTGCATCGCCCGCAGTTCGGCCTCGGTCAGTTCGGCGACTTGGGCGAGCGTGGTGATCCCGGCGAAGGCCAGAGCCTGTGTGGCGGGTCGCCCGATGGACTTGGGCAGGTCGCCGACGCCTCCGGCCGCTGCGGTGTCTGCCGCGGCGGCCTGTTCCACGAGCCGCTTCGGCGCCCGCGAGAGCCAGGCGCGCCGTACCCAGTGGTTGAGCTGCTGCCCGTTGATATCTCGGAGCGGGATGCGGACTCCGACCGGCTGCCCGTCACGGGTCAGCCGCTCGGCCGACGGGTGCGCCGCAAGCACCTCGTCCGCGTCGGCCTCGGCGAGGTACAGCTGCGCGTCCTCGTCCCGACCCGTCGAGGCGAACTGTTCGCCGTGCACCGTGAACGCGACCGTGCCGGGGCGGCGTCCCTCCTCGGCGGTCTCCGGCAGGGACAGTGCGGCCTTGCGTAGCTGCGCGAAGGTCGTCACGAGGCCACCCTGGGACATGCTGGACGGAACGTACGAGATTCTGCTGCGGAATGGTAGGTCACCAGCGGCCCGCAGAGGGCACGGAGGTCCGCATCGCCTGGTCGTTCGAGCTCCACCGGACGGGCTAGCGTTCGAGGATCGCGACCACGCCTTGGCCCCCGGCCGCGCAGATCGAGATCAGGCCCCGTCCCGACCCCTTCTCGGCCAGCAGCTTGGCCATCGTCGCGACGATCCGGCCGCCGGTCGCGGCGAACGGGTGGCCGGCCGCCAGCGAGGAGCCCGCGACGTTGAGCTTCGAGCGGTCGATCGAGCCGAGCGGCTCGTCGAGACCGAGGCGGTCTTTGGAGAAG
>CAZMXH010000587.1:0-1849 GCA_964570165.1 uncultured Actinomycetes bacterium | reverse complement strand
AGGAAGCCCTTCACCTTGATCCCGTACACCTGCGCGACCCCCTCGTACAGCCCGAGGCTGGCCACCGAGCCGACGTGCTTGTGCCGGTACTCGACGGGCTGCTTCCCCTTGAACACCGCCACGATGTTGTCGGCCAGCCGCTTGGCCTGGCGGACCGCGTGCTGCGCGCTCGGGCTTGTCGTCGCGCCGGGCACGTCCGACGTCAGGTCGGGCACCGCGGCGCAGTCACCCGCTCCCCATGCGTCCTCGACGCCTTCGACCCGTAGGTCGGCGCGGCAGCGCAGGCGGCCCTTCTCATCCAGCGGCAGGTCGGTGTTCGCGAGCACGGGGTGTGCCTTCACGCCCGCCGTCCAGATGAGGGTGTCGCTGTCGAACTCCGTCCCGTCGTCCAGCACGATGTGCCCGTCCACACTCGAGACCAGCCTGGTGTTCAGCCGGACGTCGATGCCGTGCCGCCGCAGCTCGTCGACGGTGTACCGGCCCATCTCCTCGCCCACCTCGGGCAGGATCCGGCCGGCGGCCTCCACCAGCACCCAGCGCATGTGCTCCTTCTTCAGGTACGGGTAGTAGCGCAGCGCGTCCACGGCCATGTCCTGCAACTCCGCGAGCGCCTCGACTCCGGCGTACCCGCCGCCCACAACGACGAAGCTCAGCGCGCGCCGCCGCAGCGCCTCGTCGGCGGTCGAGGCAGCGACATCGAGCTGGTCGAGCACGTGGTTGCGCAGCGCGATGGCCTCCTCGACCTGCTTGAAGCCGATGCCCGTCTCGGCGAGCCCCGGGATCGGCAGCGTTCGGGCCACCGAGCCCACAGCGAGGACGACGACGTCGTATCGCATGTCGTACGGTTCGCCGACCCGTGGCTCGATGCGCGCCGTCTTGTCCGCGTGCGAGATTCGCGTCACCCTGCCGGCGATCACCTGGCAGTACCGCAGCGTCGGCCGGAGCGGGACGACCACGTGGCGCGGCTCCAGCGATCCGGCGGCCGCCTCAGGAAGGAACGGCTGGTAGGTCATGTACGACCGCGGGTCGACGACCGTGATCCGCACGTTCCGCAGTTGCTTCTGCAGCCGCAGCGCCGTGTACATCCCGACGTATCCGCCGCCGACGATGAGCACGCGGGGAATCTTCTCCATGCCCTCCAGGCTATGTGCTTGTGAAAGTTTTCACAAGCTCTTTCTCACACGCTTGCGGCGCGCGCCAGAACGTCGTCGAGCATGTCTTCGGTAAGCCGCCCGGTGAACGTGTTCTGCTGGCTGGGGTGGTAGCTCCCGAGCAATATCACCGCACCGCCCGCCGGCCGTTCGAGCGCGACTTCCGCGGCGTGACCGAACTTCGGACGCGGGCGCGGTACGACGAGGCCGTTGCGGGCCAGCGTCCCCAGCGCGGCGGTCCAGGCGAACGAGCCGAGCGCGACCACGGCCCGGACGGACTCCAGCACCAGCGCGACCTCGCGGTCCAGCCAGCGCGCGCAGTTGTCCCTCTCGGTCGGCGTCGGCTTGTTCGCCGGAGGCGCACAGCGGACGGCCGCCACCACCCTGACACCGGTCAGTGCAAGCCCGTCTCCAGCGTGGACGGACGTCGGCTGGTTCGCGAGTCCCACCCGGTGCATGGCCGCGAAAAGCCAGTCGCCGCTGCGGTCGCCGGTGAAGATCCGCCCGGTCCGGTTGCCGCCGTGCGCCGCCGGCGCCAGGCCGACGACGAGCACCCGCGGAGCCTCGTCCCCCCAGCCGGGCACCGGCCGGCCCCAGTACGGCTGGTCCTCGAACGACCGCCGTCTGGTCGTGGCGACCTCCTCGCGCCACGCGACCAGGCGTGAGCACGCCCGGCACACCGACGAGCGGGCGGTCAC
>CAZMXH010000586.1:0-1850 GCA_964570165.1 uncultured Actinomycetes bacterium | reverse complement strand
AGGTAGCCGTAGCTGATCGGGCGGCCGTACCGCTCGAGGTACGCCACGGCAGCCGAATCGGGGCGAGCCGTCGCCAGCCAGAGCCGTGGGTGGGTGAGCGCCTGGTCCGGATATGGCGCACGAAGCGTCAGCCGCACTCCGCCGGGCAGCCGCAGCACGTCCCCGCTGCGCATTCCTTCCACGGGGCCGCGGCCGTCCAGCCGCCGGACCTCGACGACCCACGCACCGTCGTCGAGGCTGGTCGAGATGTGTACCGGCACCCGCCGTCCGTCCGCTCGCCTCGCCTCGACCGCTGCGGGCAAGGTCGCAGACGTGTTGAGGACAAGCAGGTCGCCGACATTGACCACGTCCGGCAGGTCTCGGAACGTGCGGTGTTCGAGCGCACCGGGACGCGCCACGAGTAGCCGTACCTCATCACGGCTGAGCCCGCGCCGCTCCGGGGGAGCGGTGGCCTCCCGCTCGGGCGGTAGCTCGAACGTGGTCTCCGGGAGCGTCGCCGTCATCCAGCCTGCTCCGGCACTGGCCAGGAGAGGGCGCTAAGGTCGGCGGCCCGGTACCGTCCGCTCGGCAGGTCGCCGTACACCAACTGCAGCAGCGACGGCACCACCGCTGCCGGGTCCTGCCGGTCGCTGATGTCCTCGTCCGGAAAAGCCTGTTGGTGCAGGTCGGTTGCCATGTCACCCGGGTCGAACGAGTACACCCGGAGCCGCGGATGCTCGGCGGCTAGTATGTTCGTGATCTGGTCGAGCGCGGCCTTGGAGGACCCGTAGCCGCCCCATCCCTCGTACGGCTCCACCGCCGCGTCCGACGTGACGTTCACCACCCGGCCGCGCCGCTGCTCGAGACGCGCCGCCACGGCCTGAAAAAGCCCGACCGGCGCAATCGTGTTGACCGCGTAAACCCCGGCCAGCACGTCGAGCGGGTACGACGCGAGCCGCGGCTGCGGGCTCGGGCCGAGGATGCTCGCGTTGTTGACGAGCAGATCCAACCCGCCGAACTGGGCGACAGCCCGGGCCAACTGGTCGCGGTGCACGGCGTCGGAGACGTCGCCGGCCACGGGGATGACGCGAGCAAGGCCACCGACGGCGGCGGTCAGCCGCCCAGCGTCTCGCGCGTCCACGATCACCTGCCAGCCCTGCTCCGCCAAGGCGACGGTGAGGGCGAGTCCGAGGCCCCGGGAGCCGCCGGTAACGAGAGCCACGTTGCTTCCATTGCCAGTCGTCATGCCGACAGCCTGCAACTTAAAGTAAGGTTAAGGTCAAGACTCGGCGGGCTGGAGCGGTTGGGTGGCTACTCGGTTCCGGCGACGCCGACGAGGTTCCCTTCGGGATCGGTGAACTGGCCGACGACGAGGGTTCCGGGGGTGCCTTCCGTTCTTGCGTTGGGTGGAGCGAACCGGACTCGAACCGGCGACCCCCTGCTTGCAAAGCAGGTGCTCTACCAACTGAGCTATCGCACCAGACCGTGCGGCCCCACCTAGGGTATCTGGTGCCGATCCACAACGTCACACGCTGTGGATCGGCACCAGCCGCCCTTAGAGGCGGGCGTTGGCGTAGGCCTCCATGCCGTCCCTCAGGTACGCCGTGAGGCCAGTGCGCACGCTCTCGTAGTTTCGTGCGAACCGCTCGTCGTCGACGTAGAGCTGGCCCAGACCGATGTAGGCCTCCCGGTTCGGCGTCCAGAACCGGCAGATGAGCTTGTAGTGCTCATCGATGGCGTCCAGCATCCGCTGGTCGTCAACGGCGACGCCCGCATCGAACAGCTCAGCGATCCGCTCCACCACCGCGCTGGACTCGTCCCTGAACCGGACCCACTCGTCCCTGCTCCACTTCGCGACCCGCGCGTTCGCC
>CAZMXH010000585.1:0-1852 GCA_964570165.1 uncultured Actinomycetes bacterium | reverse complement strand
GGCGCGTGCGCCTGGGGAAGTGCCGGGGCACCCACTGAACGTGGTCAAACCCCCCCAGGGAGCGGGCTCAGGTGCGGCGGACGCTGGCAACACCCGGCGGTAGGAAGCGCGAGCCGGTGACAGCCTCCGAGATGCCGCTGCGGTCGAGGTACGGGGTGATACCGCCTAGGTGGAACGGCCAGCCGGCACCGAGGAGCAGGCACAGGTCGATGTCCTGAGGCTCGGCGACCACGCCCTCGTCCAGCATCAGGCGGATCTCCTCAGCGAGGGCAGCCAGGGCACGCTCCCGTATCTCCTCCTCGGTCAGCACCGTGTCGCCCTGCTCCAGCAGGCTCGCGGTCTCGTCGTCCACGTAGGGCCGACCGCTCTCGTCCCAGGACCAGATACCCGGCTTGCCGGCCGCGACCAGGCGGCGGAGGTTCTCCGACACCCGGAAGCGCTCGGGAAAGGCGTCGTGCAGCGTCTCGGCGACGTGGAGCGCAACCGCCGGCCCCACGAGTTGCAGCAGCACGAACGGCGACATCGGCAACCCGAGCGGCTCGAGCGCACGGTCGGCCACCTCGACCGGCGTGCCGTCGTCCGCCGCCGCGGTGACCTCGCCCATCAACCGGGTGAGGATCCGGTTGACGACGAACCCTGGCGCGTCCTTCACGAGCACGCACGACTTCCTCAGCGACTTCCCGACGGACAGCGCAGTGGCCAACGTGGCGTCGTCGGTGCGCTCCGCGCGCACCACCTCGAGCAGCGGCAGCATCGCCACCGGGTTGAAGAAGTGGAAGCCGAGGACCCGCTCGGGGTGCTGCAGCCGCGAGGCCATGTCCGTGACCGACAGAGCGGAGGTGTTGGTGGCCAGCACGCACTCCGGCGACACGATGGACTCGAGTTCGCCGAAGACCTGCTGCTTGATCTTCATCTCCTCGAAGACCGCCTCGAGCACGAAGTCGGCATCGGCGAACACCGCCTTGTCGGTCGAGCCGGTGACCAGGCTCTTCAGCCGGTTGGCGACGTCCTGGGTGATCCGGCTCCTGCCCAGTAGCTTGTCGACCTCGCTGCGGACGTACGACAGCCCGCTGTCGACACGTTCCTGGTCCAGGTCGTTGAGCACCACGGGAATCTCGAGCCGGCGTGCGAACAGGAGCGCCAACTGGCTGGCCATCAACCCCGACCCGACGATGCCCACCTTGGTCACTTCGCGGGCGAGCGAGGCGTCCGGCGCTCCGACGGGATGCTTGGCCCGCCGCTGCACCAGGTCGAAGGCATAGACGCCGGACCGGAACTCCTCGCTCATGATGAGCGCGACCTCGACGTCGTCCTCGGCGGCGAAGCCCTCTTCCTTGGAGTTGGTACGAGCCGCGGAGATCAGATCGAGCGCCCGGTACGGGGCCGGAGCGGCGCCGTGGACCCTGCTGTCAGCGATGGCGCGGCCGCGTGCCACGGCGGACTCCCACGCCTGCTCGGACCGGTCGATCTCCGGACGCTCGACCGTGACGTCGCCGCGAAGCACGCGGCCCGTCCACAGCAGCGACTGCTCGAGGAAGTCAGCGGACTCGAACAACGCGTCCGCGATGCCCATCTCGGCCACCTGTGGCCCGGTGAGCATCCGGTTCTGGTTGAGCGCGTTCTCGATGATGACCGTGACGGCGGCGTCCGGGCCCACCAGGTTCGGCAGCAGCCAGGCGCCACCCCAAGCCGGCACCAGGCCCAGGGAGGTCTCGGGCAGGCCGGCGCCGCGGATGCTGTCTTGCACCGTCCGGTATGTGCAGTGCAGCGTCAACTCTAGCCCGCCGCCGAGAGCGAGCCCGTTGATGAACGCGAACGTCGGCACCGGGCCGTCCCCGAGCCGGCCGAAGAC
>CAZMXH010000584.1:0-1873 GCA_964570165.1 uncultured Actinomycetes bacterium | reverse complement strand
GGCCGCCGCGCTTGGCCAGGTATGCTGCCAGGCCGGATGCGGCTCTCATGACGACCGCGCGGTTCATCCGGTTGGGCCCTGCGCCGAGCGCGCCGCGCAGGCCGGCCGTCCCGAACTTCAGGCGGCTGCCGAACCGGTCGGCCAGCTCGGCGTACGCCTGGTCCTCGCCGTCGTCGGCCCGGTCGATCAGGTCCGCGAGCTCGAGCCTGGTCTCCGGGTCCGGATCGTCGTCCAGCCAGGCGGTGGCGGCGGCGAGCACGTCTGTCATGGCCGGCGCTCCTTCCGGCGTGTCGGCGGCAGTCCGCGGCTGGTCCGTTACGGTGGCGCGGACGGGCGAGCTGCGGCCGCAACAAGCTTCCTCGTTGCGGAGACTACGCGGCCACAAGCTTCCACATGGATGGCCAGCGGCGCCACCCGGAAAGCCTAAGGTGGGCGGCATGACCCGTGTCGCGATACTCGGCGGCGGACCTGGAGGCTACGAGGCGGCGCTCGTTGCGGCGCAACTCGGTGCGGACGTGACCCTTGTCGACCGGGACGGCATCGGGGGATCGACCGTCCTCACCGACTGCGTTCCGAGTAAGACGTTGATCGCCACCTCCGAGGTGATGACGGAGGTGGCGGAGTCCGGGGAGCTGGGCGTGGTCCTCGGGGACGAGTCCGTGCGCGCGGACCTCGCCGCGGTGAACACCCGGGTCAAGGCGCTGGCGCTGGCGCAGTCCCGGGACACCGCCGCGTCAGTGGAGAAGGCCGGCGTGCGAATCGTGCGGGGAGTGGGGCGGCTCGCGGCGCCCGATCGGGTGGTCGCCGCGGCGGCGGACGGGCCCACGCAGGAGTTCGCCGCCGACATCGTGCTGATCGCGACCGGCGCCCGTCCCCGCGTGCTGCCGGATGCCGAGCCGGACGGCGAGCGGATCCTTACCTGGGAGCAGCTCTACGACCTGGCCGAGTTGCCGGAGCGCCTGGTCGTGGTGGGTTCGGGGGTGACCGGTGCGGAGTTCGCCAGCGCGTACAACGCGCTCGGGTCCGATGTTGTCCTGGTGTCGTCCCGCGACCGGGTGCTACCGAGCGAGGATGCGGACGCAGCGCACGTGCTCGAGGACGTCTTCGGGCGGCGCGGCGTGAACGTGCTGCCGAGGTCGCGCGCGGCGGGGGTGAAGCGGACGGCCGACGGCGTGGTGGTGACGCTGGAGGACGGCCGCACGGTCGAGGGCTCGCATTGCCTGCTCGCGGTGGGCTCGGTGCCGAACACCGACGGGCTGGGGCTGCAGGAGTGCGGCATCGAGGTGGACGAGAGGGGTTTCATCACAGTCGACCGGGTCTCCCGGACCTCGGCCCGTGGGGTGTACGCGGCGGGCGACTGCACGGGAGTGCTGATGCTCGCGTCGGTGGCGGCGATGCAGGGTCGGATCGCGATGTGGCACGCCCTCGGCGACGCAGTAGCGCCGCTGAACCTGCGGACGGTGTCGGCCACGGTGTTCACCTCGCCGGAGATCGCGACCGTCGGATGGAGCGAGGCCGCCGCGGAGGCGGGAGAGATCGAGCTGAAGACGATCAAGCTGCCACTGGCCACGAACGCGAGAGCCAAGATGCAGGGCGTCCGTGACGGATTCGTCAAGCTGTTCTGCCGCCCGGTGACCGGGATCGTGGTCGGAGGCGTGGTCGTGGCACCGCGGGCCAGCGAGCTGATCCACCCGCTGTCCCTCGCCGTGCACGCCGGGCTCACCGTGGACCAGCTGGCACAGGCGTTCACGGTGTACCCGTCGCTGTCCGGCTCGATCGCTGAGGCGGCCCGCCGGCTGCGCCACTGAGCGCCGTGGCCGCCCATTGATCACGTTAACGACCCGGTTGGGTCCTCTACCAGGCCAGCTGGCCT
>CAZMXH010000583.1:0-1879 GCA_964570165.1 uncultured Actinomycetes bacterium | reverse complement strand
CGTGGAGGACATCAGCCGGTTCGAGAGCGAGTTCATCGACTACCTGCGCCGCGAAAACCAAGCCGTCCTCGACGCCATCGACGAGACCGGCGAGCTGTCCGACGACGACACCGCCACGCTCGAGCGGGCCATCAAGGCGTTCAAGGAGCAGTTCGTCACGGCATCCGGCCAGCCTCTGGTCAAGGACGAGCCGGTGGCCCCGATGGGGGAGGACGAGGAGGAGCAGACCGCGCTGCGCCTGCACCGGGCCTCGCAGGAGGAGATTCGCGAGCGCGCCCGGCCGGACGCCGGCATGGAGGACGCGGAGCAGTGACGAGATCCGCCGACGACGTCAGGAGGCCGGATGGGTTCTCAACTCCGTGAGCTGCGCCGGCGGGTACGGTCCGTCGAGTCCACCAAGAAGATCACCAGGGCACAGGAACTGATCGCCGCCTCCCGAATCACCAAGGCGCAGCAGCGTGCCCAGGCAGCCCGCCCGTACACCCAGACGCTGATAGCGGCGTTGGAGGCGGCCGCGGAGAAGTCCCGGCTCGACCACCCCCTGATCGAGGGTGCCGGCGAGCCACGGCGGTCGGCGGTGCTGGTCGTCACCAGCGACCGGGGCTTCGCCGGAGCGTATACGGCCAACGTGATCCGCGAGAGCGAGGCGCTGACAGGGCTGCTCGCTGAGCAGGGCCAGGATGTCGTGCCGTACGTCGTCGGTAACAAGGGCGTGGCCTGGTACCGGTTCCGCGGCCGGGAGATGGGCGGCGAGTACACCGGGTTCACCGGCACGCCGGCGTTCAGCGACGCACAGGCGATCAGGGACGACCTCATGGCCGCTTTCGACCGGCCCACGGAGGAGGGCGGCGTCGACGAGATCCATGTGGTCTGGACGCACTTCGTGAACATGGTCCGTCAGGAGGTACGGGCACGGCGGCTGTTCCCCGTCGTCGTGGAGTACGTTCCCGAGCCGGTGCGCCGGTTGGAGGCGGGGAGGGGGGAATCGGCCGAGGGCACCACCGCCCCGTCGCGGTCCGTGAACGCGCAGGCGGATCAGCCGGTGCCGCTCTACGAGTTCGAGCCGTCGCCCGACGAGGTGCTCGATGCGCTGTTGCCGCAGTACGCCGGTAACCTCGTCTACACGACGCTGCTCGACGCGGCCGCCTCGGAATGGGCGGCCCGGCGACGCGCAATGAAGTCGGCGACGGACAACGCCGCCGAACTGCAGGAGACGCTCACCAGGGAGGCCAACCAGGCTCGCCAGGCAGAGATCACCCAGGAGATCAGCGAGTTCGTCGGCGGTGCGAACGCGCTGGCCGCCGCCTACGCGGAGTGATGAGGATCGATGACCACCACAGCCGAGACCACAGCAGACAGGACGGAGCAGGCCGCCGCGACGGGCCGGGTCGCGCGGGTGATCGGCGCCGTCGTCGACGTGGAGTTCTCCGTCGATGAGATGCCGGGCATCTACCACGCGCTCGAAGTAGATATCGAGCTCCCGGAGACGGCGGGCGGCAACCGGACGCTGACCCTGGAGGTGGAGCAGCACATCGGTGCCGGGCTGGTTCGCGCCATCGCGATGCAGCCGACCGACGGCCTGGTGCGCGGTGCCATCGTCCGCGACACCGGCGGGCCGATCACCGTCCCTGTCGGCAACGGCGTCAAGGGTCACGTCTTCAACGTCCTGGGTAAGCCGCTGGACGTAGACGAGTCGGAGATCAAGGCGGACGCCTACTGGCCGATCCACCGCAAGCCGCCGGCGTTCGACCAGCTCGAAGGCAGCACCGAGATGCTCGAGACCGGCATCAAGGTGCTCGACCTGCTGACCCCGTACATCCAGGGCGGGAAGATCGCCCTGTTCGGCGGCGCGGGCGTGGGCAAGACCGTGCTGATCCAG
>CAZMXH010000582.1:0-1893 GCA_964570165.1 uncultured Actinomycetes bacterium | reverse complement strand
AACGTGCCGTGTCGCGTGGTCTTTCCGACCTCGTCGATGTCCAGCGTGCGCACGCACTTTTGGACGCTTGCCGCTCGGGTGAACGGCGGGGTCTCCCTGCCGGTGAAGTAGGGGATGAACGGGACCATTCCGGCGGCCGTGAACAGCAGCGACGGGTCTGGGGAGACCAGCGAGGCGCTCGGCACCACCGTGTGGCCGGCGCGCTCGAAATGATCGAGGAAGCGGCGGCGGATCTCGGCCGTTTCCATTCTGTCAGTTGCCTCTCGCGTGATGGGGGTCGAAGACGTCGTGCAACCTGTCGAGGTCAACCTCGGCGCCGCCATTGTCGGAAATGCCTAGTGCTTCGCGCAGCTCCATTTCGCGTTCCGCCATACCGACCTTGACCTCGTCCCCGAATTGTCGTAACGCGTCGGTCAAGCCGGAGATTCCACTGGCGATCCGGTCGGCCGCCCCTGCGGGCGTGGCGGTGCGGGCCGCCTTGGTCAGCTGCCGGGCGACCAGCACGCCCGCGGTTGCCCCGAGCGCGATCCAGAACAGCCTCTTCATTCGGCACCTCCTCGCCGGCGCGGCCGCCGGTCGCGACGCCGCACGATCGCTCGCCGCACGCCGTACGTGAACGCAGCCGTCTTCACCATGGGTCCGCCGAGGGTCGCGGAGAACAGCGACGCCATGGCCGCCACGTTCGTGGACACGGCCTGTGCATTGGAGGTGATCGCATCCACCCGCTGCAACTGGTCGTTGGTGGTGCGCAGCAGCGCGTTCGTCTCGTCTACCGTGACCGCGGTCTTCGCCACGTGCTCGTGCCGCAGGTCGCGCACCGTTCGGGTGAGCTCGTCCACCGTCTTGCCCAGCTTGAGAACCGGTACCGCGAGCAGCGCAACCAGCGCCACCGCAGCTGCGGCGGCTAGCAGCCCTGCGATTTCGCCTACGCTCACGGTTGTGCGCCTCCCTCGACAGGCCGTTGCGAACTCGTTCGGCGTCCGACACTACCGCGCACGGCGATGCAAGGCGTGATCGTGTGTGCCAGGAACGGACGGAAGCGGTATGGCGGGGGCGGCTCAACTTGGCATCGGTTCCGCATCAGCCCAGGCGGGTAGGTGTCCGACCGCCCGCTAGCTGGCCTACGATGCCGAGCCATCGACGTCCACGAGATCCGGAGAGCACTATGAGAACACCACTACCTCTAGGGTTGGCGAGCGGCCTGGCCGCGGTGCTGCTGCTGACCGCGTGCGGAGACGACGACGGCGACTCCGCGACGACGGAAGGCGGGGATGGAGGTGCAGAAGCCGCAGGCCTCGAGCTGGTCAACGAGGGCACGCTCACGGTCTGCTCCGACATCCCCTACGCGCCGTTCGAGTTCGAGGACGCCGACGCGCCCAGCGGGTTCACCGGCTTCGACATCGACCTCATGCAGGAGATCGCCGACCGGCTCGGCCTGGAACTCAGCGTCCAGATCACCGGCTTCGACGCGATCGAGAGCGGGACGGCGCTGGCGGCAGACCAGTGCGACCTGGCGGCGTCCGCGATGACAATCACCGAGGAGCGCGAGGAGAACCTGGACTTCAGTGACCCGTACTACGACTCGCTGCAGTCTCTGCTGGTGAGCTCCGAGTCGGGCATCTCCAGCCTCGACGAGTTCGAGGGCCGCAACCTCGGCGTTCAGGGCGCTACCACAGGAGAGGCGTATGCGCAGGAGAACGCTCCCGAGGGCACCGAGATCATCGCCTACGAGGACGACGGCCTGCTCTGGCAGGCGCTCCAAGCGGGCAACATCGACGGCATCCTCCAAGACCTGCCCGTCAACGTCGAGCACGCCAAGGAGGAGGGCTACGAGATCGTCGAGGAGTTCGACACCGGCGAGCAGTACGGCTTCGCCGTGAAGGTGGAGGGCAA
>CAZMXH010000581.1:0-1894 GCA_964570165.1 uncultured Actinomycetes bacterium | reverse complement strand
CTACACGTTCGAGGCGGCTGACGCCTCGTTCGAGCTTCTGCTTCGCGAGGAGGTCGAAGGCGTACGCCTGCAGTTCTTCGAGGTGGACAGCTGGCGGGTGATCGTCGAGTCCCGGCCGGACGGGGAAGCGCCGAGCGAGGCGACGGTCAAGTTGCGGGCCGGGGGAGAGCGCGCGGTCGTGACCGGAGAGGGAAACGGCCCGGTCAACGCGCTCGACCACGCGCTGAGGACGGCGATCGGGACCCTCTACCCCGAGATCGACAAACTCGAGCTGATCGACTTCAAGGTACGGATCCTGGACGCCGCGCACGGCACGGACGCGGTCACCCGCGTGCTCGTCGAGATGGCCGACGACCACACCGCGTGGCAGACGGTCGGGGTAGGGCCGAACATCATCGAGGCGTCCTGGGAGGCGCTCACCGACGGTGTGACGTACGGCCTGCTCCGGCAGGGGGCCGAGCCGACGAACGGCAGAGCCGGCGGCTGACCGCCGACGGCCGCTCGCTGCGGCGGGCACCGCCGTTCGCTCAAGGCTGCGCACCAACCCCTTCAACCGGCAGCGGGCCCCACTATTTGCGCTCGACACGGTCGCCCGCTTTACGTGATCTGCCTAGATTGCGACGTTTGCCTAGCTCCCGGGCGGGTAGCCGCTAGGCGAGGAGGCAGCTATGCGCATCGGAAGCGCGGTCGTCATCATCTGGTTGCTCATCGGAGTGCTCGCCACCTGGCAACGAGGCTACTTCGAGGGCAGGGAGGACCCTGACTGTGCGCGAGCCACCACCGTTGTGGTGACCGTCATCGCGGGCCCACTCAACTACGTAGGCGTGAACCCCAAGGTCGAAGAGTGTGACCTCCCGGAGCCGTCGGAGTAGACCAACTCGAGCAGTCCTCCCCACGAGAGCCCAGTCATCACCCCGGCCGGCGTAGGGACCGACCGGGGTTCGTGACGCAGGGCCGCGGCTCGCTCGTAGAGACCAAGCCGGTCACGGCGCTCGGCTGCGCGACCTGAGTCCAGAGAGAAGGGTCACCCCCACGGCAGCCAGGAGCACCTGGATCATCAGCTCAATCCAGTCCACGCCCCGGGTCTCGGCCACCCCGAGCGCGCCCGCCAAGGCGGTCCCGATCAGCGCCGCAGCGATGCCGACCAGGATCGTCAGAATGATCGAGATGTTCTGCCGGCCGGGCAATACCAGGCGGCCGAGCGCGCCGATGATCAGTCCGATGACGATCGCACTGATGATGCCACCGATCTCCATCGAGTCCTCCCTTGGTCCACGAGGTCGGGCCTATTCGGTCAGACGTAACATCCCGCATCTGTCACGCATTAAACGTCGCGCCGCTGCCGATCGCGAGTCGCAGGGCTTTGGGTACTGCCTCGCGCATCCACGCTGATGCCCACTGGCCCCCGGACATTGGGTCGTTCGGCGGGTCCGGTATCGCCCCCGGCGGCACCACTGGCAAGCCGAGAGGGCGTGGTGGAACCCTGCGGGACGGGGAGTGTCCGCCGGGTCGCTAGCGTCACCGAGATTCGTTGAGAGCCGCGAGCAGCCGGTCGCTTTCGGCAATCAGCCGCGCACGCAGAGGCGCGCTGCGTTCGGCGAATGACCGCTGCGCCGCGACATACTCGCGCTTGCCCTCGGGCGTCTCGATGCGAATCGGCTCGTAGCCCAGGGCCGACAGGTCGTACGGGCTCGCCCGCATGTCGAGCTCGCGGATCTCGACGGCCAGCTCGAACGCGTCGGCCACCAGATCACTCGGCACGAGGGGCGACAGCTTGTACGCCCACTTGTACAGGTCCATGTTCGCGTGCAGGCAGCCGGGCTGCTCGAGCGCAACCTGCCGGTCGCGGATCGGCCGCGTAGCGTTGCGCGGCGCCGCGTCGGTTGTGAAGAAC
>CAZMXH010000580.1:0-1911 GCA_964570165.1 uncultured Actinomycetes bacterium | reverse complement strand
CGAGCGCAGCGTGGCGCGCTGGGTCGACGTCTGGCCTATCGCACTCCGGACCTGGCGAACCCGGATCTTCGCGACCTCCTTGGCGGCCTTCTTCGCGGGGCTCACGAGGGCACCTCCGTCCCGGCCCGCAGCAGGGCCGGCGGCGCGACGTCTTCGAGCGGCAGCCCGCGGCGCCCGGCCACCTGCTCAGGGCGCTCTAGCTGCCGGAGCGCCTCAACCGTCGCGTGCACGATATTGATCGGGTTGGACGAGCCGAGCGACTAGCTGAGCACGTCGCTGATGCCGGCGCACTCCAGCACCGCTCGCACCGGACCACCGGCGATCACACCGGTACCGGCGGATGCCGGTCGCAGCAGGACGACTCCCGCAGCCTTCTCACCCTGCACGGAGTGCGGGATCGTACCGCCGACACGAGGCACCTTGAAGAAGTTCTTCTTCGCCTCCTCGACGCCTTTGGCGATAGCCGCGGGCACCTCCTTGGCCTTGCCGTACCCCACGCCGACGGTTCCATTGCCGTCGCCCACCACGACGAGGGCGGTGAAGCTGAACCGCCGCCCACCCTGGACGACCTTGGCGACGCGGTTGATGGCGACGACGCGCTCGATATACGCGGTCTTCTCGGCCCCGCCGTCGCGACGGCTGTCCCGGCGGTCGCGGCGCTCGCCTCCGGCACCGCCGCCGCGGCGCTGTGGTCCAGCCATAGCTATTCCTCTCTCCTTCGTCTCGCTCTACAGCGCCAGTCCACCGGACCGGGCACCGTCGGCTACCGCGGCCACGCGGCCGTGATAGCGGTTGCCGGCGCGGTCGAAGACCACACCACTGATGCCGGCGGCCTTCGCCCGCTCGGCGATCAACTCACCGACGCGGCGCGCCTTCGCTGTCTTGTCGCCTTCCTGGTTCCGCAGGTCCGGCTCCATGGTGGACGCCGACACGAGGGTGCGTCCGGTGGGGTCGTCTACCACCTGCGCCCCCATGTGCCGCCGCGACCGGGTGACCACAAGCCGCGGCCGCGCCGGCGTTCCGGTGATCTTCTTCCGGACACGCAGGTGCCGACGGTTTCGCGCACCGGCCTTGCCGGCGCGGCGCCGCCGGGTGCTGACATCGATCCCCATGTTACTTTCCAGCCTTTCCGACCTTGCGCCGGACGTGTTCATCGGCGTACCGGATGCCCTTGCCCTTGTAGGGCTCCGGCTTACGCAGCTTGCGAATCTTCGCCGCCACCTCGCCGACCCGTTGCTTGTCGACGCCGGAGACCGAGAACCTGGTCGGCGACTCGACGGTGAAGCTGATGTCCTCCGGAGGCTCGACGACCACCGGATGGCTGAAGCCGAGCGAGAACTCCAGGTTCGACCCTCTCGCCTGCACCCGGTAGCCAACGCCGACGATCTCGAGTCGCTTCTCGTAGCCCTGTGTGACACCCGTCACCATGTTGGCGACCAGGGCGCGCGATAGGCCATGTAGCGCCTTGCTCTCCCGGCCGTCATCCGGCCGGTCGACCTTCAGGCTGCCATCGTCGGTGCGCTCGATCTTGATCGTCTCTGGCAGCGTGTGGCTGAGCGTGCCCTTCGGGCCGGTGATCGTCACGGTCTGCCCGTCGATGGTGACGTCGACGTCGCTGGGGATCCGTACCGGGAGCTTGCCGATGCGCGACATTTCGCGTCCTCCTTCCGTCACCACACGTAGGCGAGGACTTCCCCGCCCACGCCCTGCTTGGCGGCCGCGCGGTCGGTCAGCAGCCCCTGCGACGTCGAGATGATCGCAACGCCCAGCCCGCCGAGCACCTTGGGCATGTTCGTCGACTTCGCGTACACCCGGAGTCCCGGCGAGCGGACGCGGCGGAGACCGGCGAGGGAGCGCTCGCGGTTCGGGCCGTACTGCAGCGTGAGGACCAGCGTCGGGCCAACGGCGCCG
>CAZMXH010000579.1:0-1911 GCA_964570165.1 uncultured Actinomycetes bacterium | reverse complement strand
CCTGCAGCACGTGGAACATGCCGAACCGGACGGCTTGCTGCACCTCCGGGTCACCCTCGATGCGAACGTCCGCACCATCCCAGAAGTCGTCCAAGTAGTCACGCTGGGCCTGGAGCAGGCCGTCCCAGCCGGCGAGGCGCGCCGCCGCCAGGGCCGCTCCGACCTGATCGCGCAACGCCGGGAGCGACCGTTGGCTTGACCACCCGTACGCCAGCAGCTTCACCACCCGAAGCCGCTCGCCCGGAGACAGCACACACGCGACGGTGGTCCGGGCCCAGTCCGGGAACGTCTCGGTCTCGGTGGCGAACTCCTCCGGACTGTCGATGATGTGGGACATGGCCGCAGCCATCCGCAGCCCGCTGGCCTTGGTCCGGTGGATCAGCAACGCACCGTCATCCTCGGTCTCGAGGTGCTCCTCGGACTGCAGCGGCTCGCTCAGCACCGCGGCGACCCGCGGGTCACTCTTGGTCGGCGGCAGTTCCTCGTTCGCCACCAGGCCGGACTGGACCACCAGCCGGACCTCGTCGTCCAACGGCTCGACCTGGTAACAAATGGCGGCGATGGCCCGCTGCGAGAACGAGACCAGCCTGGTGGAGTGCACCCGCACGGTGTCCCCCGCCGGTGAGACCCACTCCGCCGTGCGCTCGAGCGTGCCGGCACGCATGTCGAGGACGCGCTCGTGGGAGAGCAGTTCCCCGTACCGGACGTCGAACGGCTCGTCGTCGACGAGCAGGCGCATCAGCTTGCCGTTCGTGACGTTGACGATCGTCTGGCCCTGCTCCGGGTAGCCGTACCCGGCCTCGGCGTACGGTAGCGGACGCCACTCGTAGAACGAGTTGAGGTAGGTACCGGGCAACCCGTGGGGCTCACCCTCGTCCAGGTTGCCGCGCAGCCCGATGTGCCCGTTCGATAGCGCGAACGCCGACTCTGACTGCGCCAGCAGGTCGAGGTCCAGCCTGGTCTCACGGACGTGCCACGGCTCCACCGGAAACGCGCGCTCTTTGGTCATGCGACGGCTCCGTCCCTGTCAAGCAGTTCGGAAAGGTCATTGACGACGATGTCGGCGCCGTTGGCGCGCAGCGCGTCCGACTGGCCGACGCGGTCCACCCCGACGACGAACGCGAAACCCCCGGCGCGGCCTGCTGCCACACCGGCGAGCGCGTCCTCGAACACTGCCGCCTGCTCCGGCCCGACCCCCAGCCTGGTAGCCGCTGCCAAGAACGTGTCCGGGTGCGGCTTGCCGCGCAGCCCCTCCTGCCTGGCAACGACGCCGTCTACTCGGTCTTCTAGCAGGTCCGCGATTCCCGCCGCCTCGACAACCTCCCGGCAGTTGGCGCTGGCGGAGACCACGGCACGGCGCAGGCCGGCATCACGCGCGGCGCGCAGGTACGCCACCGAGCCCGGGTACGGGTCTACCCCTCGCTTGCGCAGCCGCTCCAGCAGCATCGCGTTCTTCCGGTTGCCGATGCCGTTGACGGTGTTGGCGCTGCCGGAATCGTCGGGCTTGCCTTCCGGCAGTGTGATGCCCCGCGACTCGAGGAACGACCGGACGCCGTCGGCCCGGGCCTTACCATCCACGTACTGGTAGTAGTCCACGTCCGGGTCGAACGGGACGTACGGTTCGCCGGTGAGCCTGGCGCGCTCCTGCAAGAAGGCGTTGAACGTCTCCTCCCAGGCGGCCTTGTGCACCTTGGCTGTCGACGTCAGAACGCCGTCCAGATCGAACAGGCACGCCGTCACCTGATCCGGCAAACCCAACACGTCCACACCGTACTGCCCTAGGGACGGCACTACCCGCGCTCCGGGGACAAGGCATCGTGCACGAGCCTCTCAGCCAGCTTGTGAAGCTGCGCCCGCGCCGACTCGTCGTATGCCTGCCGGTGGGCGCGCGCCTCCACGATGCCGTTGAAG
>CAZMXH010000578.1:0-1930 GCA_964570165.1 uncultured Actinomycetes bacterium | reverse complement strand
TCCAGCATCGGGTCGTACGCCTGCAGGATCGCGCCCCCCGGGATGCCGAAGACGGTGTCGACACCGGCGACCTCGAGCGACCTGATCAGGGCCGCTGCTCCCGTCATCGTGTCGACCGTCTCTGCGGACGGCGTCCCGGTCGCGGCGGACGCGCGTGCGCCCGTCCCCGACGGTGTCCGGCCGCGCTGCCCGGCCGGCCGCGGCCGGACACTGGCTGCGATGTCCGCTGGGTTGGGCTGTCCCGAATCCGGTGGCCTCGCTGGCTCCGACATGGCCTTGGCCTCCGTCCTTCTGGTTGCAGGGTCTACGGTTCGCGTGCATGAAAAAACCCCCCGGCCCGGAGGCTCACGAGGGGTAGCGCGTCGGCGGCGTTGCGGTCAGCCGACGCGCTCGTGAAGTACGAGAATCCATCCACGCACGAGACGTAGCTTCACCCACCCCAGTTGCGGCCGTCAACCCCGAGCTGATCGCGTCTCGCCATCCGGGACAGGGTCCGCACTGTGCACGACGCACCGGAGGACCCGCGGCGACCCCAAGGAGACCCACTTCCGCAATCCTCTCGCCGACGGCTTCCCGAAAATCACCGCCGAGCTGTTCGCGACGGCATGGAACGACCCGGCCTACCGCGGCGGCCTGCGCCAGACGATGGCGGCGTTCACCGACATGCTCGTGGACGCCGTGGCCGGCGCCGCCCGGGAGTACCACCTCGATCTCGACCGCCGCGACCTGCTTGCCATCGCCACCCTCGTCCGCACCTTCCAGATCGGCGTGCTCGTTGAGCGCCTCGTCGACATCGACATCGGGCACGCCGAACTGCTTGCGGCCATCGACCGCAAGCTCGACACCCTTTCAAGCCAAGGAGAGAAACCTGATGCGCGCTCGACAACCTGACCAGTCGGGCTTCGTGAACAGCGAAGGCGTCCCCATCTACTACGAAGTCCACGGCGACGACGGCCCCGCGGTGCTGCTACTGCCCGCGTGGGCGATCGCCCACAGCCGGATCTGGAAGGCCCAGGTCCCGTACCTGGCGAACCACTACCGGGTGGTCACGTTCGACCCCCGCGGGAACGGGGCGTCGGGCCGTCCCGCCGATCCCGCCGCCTACGATCCGCGGCTCCAGGTCGGGGAGGCCCTGGCCGTCCTTGATGCCGTGGGCATACAGCGGGCGGTCCTGGCGGGTAACTCGTTCGGGACGATCCTGGCGTACCTGCTCGCTGCCATGGCCCCGGATCGGGTGGCCGGCGCGGTGCTGATCGGCACCACGCTCAGTGTCGACGGGCGCGACGACTACCCGCTTGCACGCATGCTCGCGACGTTCAACGAGGACCGCGGTGTGGACGAGGGGTGGGACCGCTACAACCGGCACTCGTTCCACCGCGACTTCGCGGGCTTCGTCGAGTTCTTCGTCGGGCAGGCGTTCACCGACCCGCACTCGACGAAGCAGATCGAGGACGGCGTGTCGTGGGGTCTGGAGACGACCCCCGAGGTCCTTGCAGCCACGCTCGCCGGGCGGGCGGACGTGCCGCGGGCTGCGATGGCCGCCAGACTGCGGGCGCTGGCGCCGCAGATCCGCTGCCCGGTCCTCGTCGTTCACGGCGACGCGGATGCCATCGCGCCGGTCGGTCTGGGCAGGTCGGTCGCCGCGCTGCTCGACGTCCCGATCGTCGAGCTGCCGGGCGCGGGTCACTGCCCGCAGGCCCGTTACCCCGTCTGGGTCAACCGGCTGCTGCGGCGGTTCATCGACGACCATGTCCCGCGAGAGCCCCGTACGCGAGCGCCCGCCGCGAACCGGAGCGGGCAGCGCCGCACGGAGCGGCCGCGGGTGCTGTTCCTGTCGTCGCCGATCGGGCTCGGCCACGCCCGCCGCGACCTCGCGATCGCAAGAGCTGCGCGCGCTCGTGCCCGATGCGCACGTGGACTGGCTGGCCCA
>CAZMXH010000577.1:0-1934 GCA_964570165.1 uncultured Actinomycetes bacterium | reverse complement strand
GGTGGTGGGCGTTGACGTCCAGGCCGGTGGCCGGGAGGTGCGAAGCTGGGACCAGCCGATGGTCTCAGCCGGTGACAACGGTGTAGTCGCCCTCGTCGTCCGCCGATTCGAGGGGGTGCTGCATGTATTGCTGCAGCTACGCGCGGAGGGCGGCAACGCCGACGGTCCAGAGATCGCCCCCACCGTACAGTGCAACCCCGCCAACTACTGGCCCGACAGCCCAGACGGCCCCCCGCGCCCGATCCTGCTCGACCGCGTACTGTCCGCACCGGCCGAACAGATCCGCTACGACACAAGACTCTCTGACGAGGGCGGCAGGTTCTTCCATATCTCCCACCGGCACCTGATCATCGAGGCCGACGACGTTGACGCGCCACCGGGATTCCGCTGGCTGACCATGAACCAGATCGCGCGGCTGCTGCAGCACAGCAACTACCTCAACGTCCAGGCCCGCAGCCTGATCGCATGCCTGCAGTCCTTGCTCGCCGAGGACACATGATGGCCGCCTTGACCCGTGTCGCCGTGCTGGGTGCGTCAGGCCACCTCGGCGCCGCAGTGGTGACGGCACTCGCCACACTTCCCGTCAGCCTGCGGTTGGCCGGGCGCGACTCGGCGCGGCTGTCACAGTCCGGCCATGAATGGTGTTCGCTGAGCCTGGACCGGCCCGAAGCCGTTGCCGACGCGGTGCGGGACTGCTGCGTGGTACTGCACCTGGCCACTGACCTGTCCGGCTCCGGTTCATGGCGCGGGGTGAGCGGACTCGAAGCTGGAGAGACCGTCGATACCGTCGTACTGCGAGCCCTGTTGGACCTCGCGCGTCGCCCGGGGACCCGGCCGCGTGGCCTGGTCTACGCCTCGACGGCCGCGCTCAACGTGCCCTGCGGCCCGACCGGCCGTTCCGGCTACGAGGAGGTCAAGCGCGTCGGCGAAGAATTGGTGCTTTCGGGCACAGCCCGCAAGCTGCTACGCGGCACCTGCCTACGGTTGCCGACGCTGTATGGCGTGGCGGCAGGCGATCCGGCAGGCCGTACCGGGCGTGGAGCCGTGCAGGCCCTCGCCCGGCAGGCGCTCGATGGCGGGCCCGTGACGCTCTGGGGCAACGGCCGGAACCTGCGCAACCTGCTACACGTGGACGACGCCGGCACTGCCTTCGCGGCAGCAGTGTCTCACCTGGACATGCTAGTGGGCCGGACCTGGGATGTCGGGGCAGAAGAGAGCATCCCGCTGCACGAGCTGGCCTGCCGCATCGTCACGCGGGTTGCCGCGGTAACCGGACGCGATCCGGTCGCGGTGAGCTGCACTGCACCGCCGGCCGCGTCGGCCAGCTGTGACCATGCCGACGCCGTAGTGGATTGCGGGCCAATACGGCCATGCACCGGGGGGGCGGCCGCCCGCGACCTCACCCGAGGGCTGGACCACATGATCGGCACATTGGTGGCAACACGGGAGCTGGGAGATCGGCGATGACTATTGGCGTCTGGGGGTACCTGGGCGAGTACGAGCAGGAGCGCGACGACCTGCTGGACGCGGTGGACACCGTGTTTCGCTCGGGCCAATTGGTGCTTGGCCCCAGCGTGGCGGGGTTCGAGGCAGAGTTTGCCGGATACCACAACGTGGACCACTGCGTCTCCGTGGATAACGGAACCAACGCGATTGTGCTCGCTCTGCGCGCACTCGGGATCGGGGCGAACGATGAGGTGATCACCGTCTCGAATACCGCAGCCCCCACAGTGGTCGCCATCGACGCGGTCGGTGCGCGGCCGGTGTTCGTCGACGTGGACCCCGAGACCTATCTGATGGACGTCGACCAGGTGGAGGCTGCCATCACACCGCGGTCCAGGGCGATACTGCCGGTGCATCTGTACGGGCAGAGCGTACAGATGGAGCCGCTACTCGCGATCGCCCGGCGCCACGACCGGGCTGTGGTGGAGGAC
>CAZMXH010000576.1:0-1947 GCA_964570165.1 uncultured Actinomycetes bacterium | reverse complement strand
AGCAACGGCGGCCTTCCGACCAGGCTGGCGGCAAGGTCCAGCCGGCGGCGCATACCGCCGGAGTATGTCTTCACGGCCCGACCGCCGGCGTCGGTGAGGTCGAACTGCGCCAATAGCTCGGCCGCCCGCTGATTGGCCGCAGGCCGCGGAACTCCGAGCAGGCGCCCGATCATGACCAGGTTCTCGACACCGGTCAGTTGCTCGTCGACCGAGGCGTACTGCCCGGTCAATCCCACAAGCTGGCGTATCTGGTGCGCCTGGTGCGCGAGATCGTAGCCCCCTACGACAGCACGGCCGCCGTCCGGCCGCAGCAGGGTCGCCAGGATCCGGACTGCGGTTGTCTTGCCCGCGCCGTTCGGGCCGAGCAATCCAAGCACCGTCCCCGTGCGCACGCCGAGATCCACGCCATCCAGCGCTTTCGTCTTGCCGAAGTGCTTCACCAGCCCCTCGGCCCAGATTGCGTGTTCTGTCACGTTCACTCCCCGTCTTGTCGTTGCCACCGCTTAAGCATGTCCGCCGGGACTGACATTCCCGTCCGACCGCACCGGCAGCAGCCGTCACGCGTACGGACCCGGCGGGCGACCAGGACTCATCGGTACCGTTCGCGCTTAGCGAACTCTCCGGGCCACGGAGTGACCGTCATGTCGCCCGGCCGCAGGGACCGCTGCCCAGCGCCCGCCCCATGCGACAGGCGAAGGTCCCGGTCCTGGGCTGACCATCCCGGCGTCCCGGCGCGGGATGGCGGGGTGCCGGTTGACGTTGCGCCCTTCCCGACTAGTGCGGAGAATGGTAGAGTGCAAACGATTGTATCTTGGCTGAGGAAGGCTGTATGAGCACACGCTGCTGCTGGAATCCCTCGTGAAGGCTGAAACGTGATGGCTGCGTCCACGATTGGTGATCAGACGATCGGGTGGATCGGTCTCGGCCGGATGGGCTTGGAGCTCGCCACCCGGCTGCTCGATGCCGGTGCCGATCTTGCGGTGTGGAACCGGACGATGTCCAAAGCCGAGCCGCTGGCCGCGCTCGGCGCGCGGGTGGTGGAGGCGCCCTCGGACCTCGCCGATCGCGACGTGGTTGTGACGATGGTGTCCTCGTCGGACGTGTTCGAGCAGGTGACGCTGGGTGACGATGGTGTGTTGAACGGCACCGGCGGCGCACCGCGAGTGCTGGTGGACTGCTCGACGGTCTCCATGGAGTCGTCCGAGCGGGTCCGGGCTGCTGCGGCGAGGCGCAACTGCGAGCTGGTTGCCGCTCCGGTGAGTGGAAACCCCAAGGTCGCGAGGGCGGGACGGCTCACTGTGGTCAGCTCCGGTCCGCCGGGGGCACATGAGGCGGTCCGGCCCATCCTCGAGCTGTTCGGGACGGCCGTCACCTACGTCGGCGACGGCGACCGCAGCCGGCTGGTTAAGATCTGCCACAACCTGCTGCTCGGGACGACGGCACAGCTGCTCGCCGAGACGCTCGTGCTGGCCGAGCGCGGCGGAGTCAGCCGGTCGGCGTTTCTCCAGTTCCTCAACCGCAGCGTGCTGGGCTCGGTCTTCACCCGGTACAAGACGCCCGCCCTGGTGAACCTGGACTACAGCCCCACGTTCACCAGCCGCCTGCTGCGCAAGGACTTCGAGCTCGGGCTCGCCGCGGCTCGGGAACTGGATGTCACGCTCCCCGTCTCAGCACTGGTGCACCAGCTCATCGTCGACCTCAGCAACAGCGAGTACGGCGAGTCCGACTTCGCGGCGTTGCTCGAACAGCGGGCGCGGGCTGCCGGGCTGGAGCTGGAGCCGGAGGGTATCGACATCTCGGACGGGCTGGACGACGCCGATGGCGGCGCGTGACAGCCGCTTCCCGCGTAGCCCGGCGGTAATGGTGACAGCAAACGTTTGCGGCACTACTGGGCCTCGTTCCTGCGACGGGAGTCATTGTGATCTATGACGTCCACGCTCACGTGGT
>CAZMXH010000575.1:0-1985 GCA_964570165.1 uncultured Actinomycetes bacterium | reverse complement strand
ACGACGTTGGCCGGATCGTTGATGAGCTTCTTCATGGTGTGACCAACCTTACGTCCCCCAGTCCCAAGATCACCCGCAACCACCCTCCAAGATCAACTGGTCAGAGTTTCAACGCACACCAGCGCGGTCGGTGACCGTGCTGCCGTCCGAGTGCAGGTCACCGGGCCCGAGCGGACGTGTTTCGAACTGATACGCCGGGGTCCGCTCGAGGAGGCTGTTGTCGCGGTCGACGCGATGCTCAGAGCGAAATCTGTGACCATGGATGGCATGGCCGGGTATATCGCTGGGAAGACAGGGCGGAACGGCGTGCCGCTGGCACGGGAGGCCCTTCGTCTGGCTGACCCTCGGGCGGCGTCCTGCCCGGAGAGCCGGCTGCGGGTCTGCTGGGTCACTGAAGCCGGCTTGCCCAGGCCGGATGTAAACGTCCCCGTGCACAGCTCGGACGGGTGGTTCCTCGGCGTTCCCGACTTGCCCGACCCGGCCACCGGACTGGTGGGCGAGTATGACGGCGCCCACCATCGCCGACTCAAGCAGCACAGCGACGACAATGTCCGCGAGGAACGAATGGAGGCCTCCGGCCTGACGGTCGTCCGCGCCACCGCCATCGACCTCAGGTCCCGCCGGCGGGACCTGCGCGACCGGCTGCGGCAGGGACGCGGGAATGCGCGCCGGCGGACACCGGTGATCCGGCGGTGGACGACACGGCCACCGTATTGATCAACTGGTTGCTTCAACGAAACGCCAGTGCGAATCGTCCAAGATTTTGACCAATTGATCATGGGAGCTGTGTGATGCGCGTTCCGAGTGGGCAACGTATGGTCAGAGGCTCCGTGGTCTTGCACGGGGATGGACCGAGCGAGAGAGAAGGACTGGAGCGTGGGGCCGGTTCGAGCGTGACAGAGAGGAGACGCGCGTGAGCGTGACGCAGGAGACAGTCTCGGTATCGGCGGGCCGTCGATTCCGGGCGTACCAGTCGAAGCACCTCGAGGAACTCACGGCACGGGCCGGGCTCGGCCCGGATGAGCGGTTGGCCGTGCGGGCGGTGGCGACTGTGCTGCCGTTCCGGGTCAACGAGTACGTGATCGACGAGTTGATCGACTGGGATGCAGCACCGGACGATCCGATCTACCGGCTCGTGTTCCCGCAGGCTGACATGCTTCCTGCGGCAGACGTGGCGCGGTTGGCCGACCTGATCCGCAACGAGGCTCCCAGGGCAGAGCTGGCCGCGGCGGCGAACGAGGTCCGGGCGCAGCTGAACCCGCATCCCGCGGGGCAGATGCAGCTCAACCTGCCGAAGGTCGACGACGAGCCGCTGAACGGCGTGCAGCACAAGTACGACGAGACCGTGCTGTTCTTCCCCAAACAGGGCCAAACCTGCCACGCGTACTGCACTTACTGCTTCCGCTGGGCGCAGTTCGTCGGCGAGCCGGACCTCAAGATGGCCAACGACGACATCCATAACCTGATCGGCTACCTGCGCGACCACCCCGAGGTGACCAGCGTGCTGCTCACCGGCGGCGATCCGATGATCATGGGTGAGGGTGTGCTGAACCGCTACATCGAGCCGCTGCTGGAACTCGAGCAGCTCGAGTCGATCCGGATCGGCACGAAGGCGCTGGCGTACTGGCCGCAGCGCTGGGTCACCGACCCGGACGCCGACGATACGCTGCGGCTGTTCGAGCGGGTCGTCGAGTCGGGCAAGAACCTGGCCGTCATGGCGCACTTCTCGCACCCGCGGGAGATGGCGCCGGACCTTGTGGCGGAGGCTGTACGCCGAATCCGCAACACCGGTGCGGTAACCCGTACCCAGGCCCCGCTGATCCGGACGATCAACGACGACCCGGATGTGTGGGCGACGATGTGGCGGGCGCAGGTACGGGCCGGCATGGTGCCGTACTACATGTTCATCGAGCGCGACACCGGTCCGCAGGACTACTTCTCGGTGCCGCTCGCCCGCGCATACGAGATCTTCCGGGCCGCGTACC
>CAZMXH010000574.1:0-1999 GCA_964570165.1 uncultured Actinomycetes bacterium | reverse complement strand
GCACGACGAGGCCAACATCATCTTCGGCGCGGTGATCGACGACGCGCTCGGCGACGAGGTGCGGGTCACGGTGATCGCGGCCGGCTTCGACGGCGGCCTGCCGCAACGGCGGGTCGCGAGCACCGTCTACCGATCCGAACCAAGCCGTGCGTCCGATCCGAGCGGCGAGAGCGAGCCGGAGTCATCGGAGCAGGACGAGGACGAGGAGGAAGCCCAACCGGTGCGGCCTCTCGCCGACGGGCCGGCCGGTGACGGCTCGGTCGAGCCGGAGCGCGCGGTCACGGTCGCCCGAGAGCCGCGCAGCATGGTACGGGCCGGCAATGACGATCTCGACGTCCCCGACTTTCTCAAGTAGGTGCTCCGCTACGAGGAGGCGCTGGGCGCGGCGCGGTTCGCCGTTACCGACCGGTCCGGCGGCGCCAGCATCGGGCCGTACCGCGGGCTGAACCTCGGCGGGCACGTGGGCGATGACCCGTCCGCCGTCGACGCCAACCGGCGGTACCTGGCCGAGCGCCTCGGGGTCGCCGAGCAGCGTGTGCTGTACATGAACCAGGTGCACGGTGCGGACGTGGTGCGCGTGGACGGGCCATGGCGCGACAGCGTGCCCGCGGCCGACGCGCTCGTGACCCGGGAGAGCGGGCTCGCGCTGGCGGTGCTGGTCGCCGACTGCGTGCCGGTCCTGCTCGCCGATCCGGTCGCAGGGGTGGTTGGCGTGGCACACGCCGGCCGCGCGGGGCTGGTGGCGGGCGTCGTGCCCGCGGTGGTGTCGGCGATGCGCGCCGCGGGCGGCGGCGAGATCACGGCTCGGGTCGGCCCCTCGGTGTGCGGGCTGTGCTACGAGGTGCCGGACGCGATGCGGGCCGAGGTGGCGGCGGCAGTGCCCGAGGCGTGGGCGAGCACGCGGTCCGGCGGCCCGGCGCTGGACATCGCGGCCGGGGTCGAGGCCCAGTTGCGCGCCGCGGGCGTCACCGCGGTTCGGCTGGCCGGCTGCACGCTCGAGGACCCCCAGCTGTACTCGTACCGCCGCGACCGGGTGACGGGACGGTTCGCCGGCTTGGCATGGTTGGGGTCGTGAACCGGCGAGACGAGCTGGCAGCAGGGCTGACGGCCGTCCGCGGCCGCGTCGAGCGGGCCTGCGAGCGCGCCGGGCGCGACCCGTCCGGCGTGACGGTGATCGTGGTGACCAAGACGTTCCCGGCCTCGGACATCCGGCTGCTCGTCGATCTCGGGGTGACAGACATCGGCGAGAACCGCCACCAGGAGGCCGCCGCGAAGGTCGCCGAATGCGCGGATCTCCCGGTGCGCTGGCACTTCGTCGGGCAGTTGCAGACGAACAAGGCGAGCGCGGTGGCGCGGTACGCCTCCGTGGTGCACTCGGTGGACCGCGTACGGCTGGTCGACGCGCTGGCGCGCGGAGCAGGGGCCGTGGAACGCCGGATCGATTGCCTCGTCCAGGTGTCGCTGGACGATGCGCCGGGCCGGGGAGGCGCTGCCGGCTCCGAGGTCATGACGGTCGCCGACCGGATCGCGGAGGCGCCCATGCTGCGGCTCGCCGGGGTGATGGCCGTCGCGCCCCTCGGCGCGGACCCGTCCGCGGCCTTCGGGCGGCTCGCGTCGGTCGCTGCGGAGCTGCGACGACGGCACCCCACCGCTGACTGGGTGTCCGCGGGGATGAGCGGCGACCTTGAGGCTGCCATCGCTCACGGCGCGACACACCTGCGTGTCGGGTCGGCAATCCTCGGTGAGCGGCCGCCACGGGTCTAGGGTCAGGAGTGCGGAAGCGTCATTTCCGCACACCGGACCGCCCACGCCTTGGAGGACTGCAGAGCATGGCCGGCGCGATGCGCAAGGTTGCGGCATATCTCGGCCTTGTCGAGGACCAAGGTCGCTACGACGAATACGATGACGAGCTCGACGAGTACGCCGACGAGGCGTTCGACGAGAGGGGCGGCGTGACGGGGGAGCCGGAGGCCGTGCGCGAGCATCGTGAGGAGCGGTC
>CAZMXH010000573.1:0-2001 GCA_964570165.1 uncultured Actinomycetes bacterium | reverse complement strand
CACGACGTCGGAAAGGCCGAACAGCACCGTCGCGAGGCGGCCGACACGACCCGAAGAGGGGACGGCCGCGACCAGGCGAAGGATTCCTCCGCCGATCAGCGCGATGGCGATCGCCGGTGCCAGCAGCTCGATCGAGCGCCCCAGCCAGGCGAGGACGGCCACCCCGAAGGCGACCGACGCAACCGCGAGGAGAGCACTCAACCCCATGCTCGATGCCCGGTCGCGCTCGAGGATGTCGCCGATGCCCGACAGGATGAACGACAGCCCGATCAGGACCGCGAGCACCGACAGCGCACTCAGCGGCCTGGTGATCAGCAAGGCGCCCAACGCTGCGCAAGCAACGCCTACGAGCACTCCAAGCCACCACGGCGCGCGCCGCAGCGCTCCGCGGATCGCCTCGAGGGACAACCTGGAGCGCAGCAGGCTCCTCACGCCACGCACCCTAGTGGTTAGCGATGCTGCATCCAGAGGTTCTCTTCGCGGTAGACGGCCGTGTCGGCGTCGCGGTCAACCTCCAGGAGGTTCAGAGCATCCGGCACCACGTAGACCCCGCTCACAGGGAAGGGCATGCTCGCCCATCGCTCCCATTCCGCGACGGTTCCCGGGAACACCATCGAGTTGGCCGCGACCGTGAGGATGCGGGCGCCCATGCGCTGGTGGGTTCTTCTCCACGGATCGATCGAGAGCCCGTCGTCGCGTACCCACGTGGCGTACTCGCTCATAGGCACCAAGGGGTACCTGTGCTTCCAGGTCGGTCGGATCGGTGCCACACGTGGGCGATCTCGGCGGCCGTGGCTCGCTCGATCAGCGCCCGTAGTACGTCGGTGGCCAGGCCTTGCTTGTCGTGGTCCGGGTGAACAGCGACAGCGCCGTGACCGGATCGTGAAAGATGAACGCGGGCCAGCGCTCGCGGGACACGGCGGCAGCCTCGTCAGCCAACTCCGGCCGGGCGGACGCGGTGACGATCTCAAAGGCCACGCCCCTATCCAAACGGCGAGCGGCCCGCGCGTCCAACGAGAAAATCCCCGGGGGCGGCCGGGGACGGGCACGGTGATCAAGACGCCCTGCTTGGACCGCGATTGCTACTGGCGATTCGTTCGTGTGTTTGCTCCTAAGATGGACCATGCTCGCACGGGGTTCTGCCCGCCGATCTGGCCGGTCCAGAACCGATCGAGCCGAGCCTGCGTCTCTACCTGACGTGAGAGACGAGCCCTCGGACGACGGGTTGCTGCGCGCAACCGCGACCGGCGACCGGCGTGCGTTCGAGCAGTACTACCGCCGCAACGCGCCCTGGCTCGAAGTTCGCCTGCGTCGCCGGTGCGCCGACCCTGAGATGGCGGCCGATGTCGTCCAGGAGACGTTCCTCGCCGTCTGGCGGGCCGCGGCGTCGTACCGCGGCAACGGCCAGGCCGCGGGCTGGCCGTGGTCCATCGCCACGCGGCGCCTGATCGACGCCCACCGGCGCCGTCTTGCCCGGGTGCCCACGGCGGGGGAGCCGTACGAGCGGCTCCTCCACATCCCGTCCGCAGAGGAGGAGGTGCTGGCGTCGTCGTACGGCGCCGACCTCGCCCGGGCGCTGGCCCGGCTGTCGCCGGAGCTTCGCGCCGTACTCCAGGCAACCGTCCTGGACGGGCTGTCGGTCCGCGAGACGGCGCTGCTGCTCGACGTCCCCGAGGGCACCGTGAAGTCGCGCGCCATGCGAGCGCGCCGAGTGCTGCGGGAGGCGCTGGCATGAGCTGGCACGTTTCCGACGAGATGCTGGACGCGTACCTGTCCGGCCGGATCCCCGATGCGGAGGCCTGGTCGGTTGAGGCCCACCTGACCGCGTGCGGACGCTGCCGGGAAGCGCTTGCCGTCGCGTACTCCAAGGCGGCGCCGGACCGAGCGGTCGTACTAGACGAGATGTGGGCGAGCATCGCCACCCGGCTGTCCCGGCAGCCGGCCCGTGTCCCGCGCGGGACGAGGTGGCGGGAGGCTCGGATGCTCGTCGCGGCCGGCCCG
>CAZMXH010000572.1:0-2003 GCA_964570165.1 uncultured Actinomycetes bacterium | reverse complement strand
GGCGCAGCGCTGGGACCTCGTGCGCGACGGCATCCTCGTCGGCTACCCGCTCGACCGCAGGATCGCGAAGCTGATGTCCCTCGGCCGGTCGAACGGATGCGCGTTCGCCGACTCGCCGGGACACGTGCCGGTGCAGCGCATGGCGAACGTCTCGCTGCAGCCCGCGGACGGCGGCCCGTCCACCGACGAACTGATCGGCCGCGTGGAGCGGGGCCTCTACATCGTCGGCAACAAGTCGTGGTCGATCTACCAGCAGCGGTCCAACTTCCAGTTCACCGGCCAGCGGTTCTATGCGATCAAGGACGGCAAGGTCGCCGGGCAGGTGAACGATGTCGGGTACCAGTCGACCACCACGGACTTCTGGGGGTCGCTCGAGGCCGTCGGCGGGCCCGAGACATACGTACTTGGCGGGGCGTTCAACTGCGGCAAGGCGCAGCCGGGACAGATTGCGCCGGTCTCCCACGGCTGCCCGTCTGCGTTGTTCCGCGGCATTCGGATCCTCAACACCGCACAGGAGGGTGGCCAGTGACGCGACCGGCGACGATGACACCGCAGGAAATCGTTGAGCGTTGCCTCACGCTTTCCCAGGCGGACGGCTGCGTGGTCCTTGTCGACGAGGGGCACACCGCCAACCTGCGCTGGGCGAACAACACCCTGACGACTAACGGGATCATGAAGTCCCGGTCGGTCACGGTGGTGGCGGTCGTCGGCGGGACTACGGGCCGGGCGGCCTCCGGTGTGGTCGCCCGCAGCGCCGTGACCCCCGATTCCCTCGAACCGCTGGTCCGGGCCGCGGAACAGGCCGCCCGTGACAACGGACCCGCGGAGGACGCACAGCCGCTCGTCTCTGACGGAACGGCGGCCGACTGGGACAGCGAGCCCGCCGAGACCTCGATCGGCGTGTTCAGGGACATCGCTCCAGCGCTCGGCGAGGCCTTCGGACGCGCGCGAGACGGGCACCGCGTGCTGTACGGGTACGTGGAGCACGATGTGACCACCACCTACCTCGGATCGTCCAGCGGCCTGCGGCTTCGCCACGAGCAGCCGCAGGGGCACATCGGGATCACCGGCAAGTCCGCCGACCTCACCCGGTCCGCTTGGGTGGGGCAGGCATCGCGCGATCTGTCCGACGTGGACGTGGCCGCACTGGATTCCGAACTCGTCCGCCGGCTCGGGTGGGCCGAGCGGAGCGTCGAGCTACCTGCCGGCAGGTACGACACGGTATTGCCGCCGACCGCGGTCGCAGATCTCATGATCTACGCCTACTTCACGATGAGTGCACGCGATGCCCACGACGGCCGGACGGTGTATGCGGATCCCGGCAAGGGAACGAGGGTCGGTGAGCGGCTGTCGGCCCACCCGGTCTCGTTGTGGTCCGACCCCGCGGCACCCGGCCTGGAATGCGAGCCCTTCGTCGTCGCGCACGCGTCCAGCGCGTACCTCAGCGTGTTCGACAACGGCCTTCCGGTCCGCCGGACCGAGTGGATCTCGGACGGTTCGCTGGCCGCCTTGCTGCAGACACGGCACTCGGCCGAGCTGACCGGTCTGCCGGTGACGCCCGCGGTCGACAACCTTGGTCTGACCGTCAGCGGCGCCTCCGGAAGCGTCGACGATCTCGCCAGCCGCGTCGACCGCGGGCTGCTGCTCACCTGCCTGTGGTACATCCGCGAGGTTGACCCGCAGACGCTGCTGCTCACCGGCCTGACCCGGGACGGCGTGTACCTGGTGGACGGCGGCGAGGTCGTCGGCTCGGTGAACAACTTCCGGTTCAACGAGAGCCCGGTATCGCTACTCGACCGCTTCAGCGAGGCGGGCGCAACGGTACCGACCTTCAGTCGTGAATGGGGCGACTACTTTCCCCGGACGGCGATGCCTGCTCTGCGAGTCCCAGAGTTCAACATGTCGTCGGTCAGCCAGGCCTCCTAGCCCGAGTACAGCCGCTTAGGCCTAGAAGGGTGGTTCGTCGTCGAAGGTGGGTGTCTCGTCGGCGGTGTGGCTGTCTG
>CAZMXH010000571.1:0-2005 GCA_964570165.1 uncultured Actinomycetes bacterium | reverse complement strand
TGGCTTGAGCGACGAAGATCTGCTGGACGGGTTCCCGCAGGCCGGCCGCCAGCACGCTGGCGTCCCGCCCCCCTGCAGGGCATCTATCAACATCCGTCGCCTGACCACCTTGAGTCAAACGACCAGGTCACGGCGCGAGGAGCGACGCCCGGTCATGAGACCAGCTCGACGGCTCCAACGGTCCGCTTCCCTCTCCGTAATAGTAACCACCGGCCATGCAGCAGGTATTCCCGGCCCGGAGCGCTGTCGGGATCGATGGAGGGATCAAGGCGCTCGTTGTTCAGGTACGCGCCGCCCTCCGCGATCAGCCGGCGGGCAGCCGACTTGGACTCGACCACGCCGGCCGCCACGAACAGGTCGGCATACGACGGCAGGCCGGCAGCGGCGTCCAGCCGCGCCGGCGATGTCTCCGCCACCGCCGCGGCGAGCGTACGCTCGTCCAGCGCTTCCAACGAGCCGCTCCCGAACAGGGCCTGCGATGCGGCCACCACGCGCGCGGCCTCGTCCTCGCCGTGGACGAGAGCCGTGAGCTCTTTGGCCAAGGCGCGCTGACCGGCTCTTTCGGCGGGACGGTCGGCGGTGAGCTTCTCCAGTTCCTCGATCTCCTCACGAGACCGGAAGCTCAGGACACGCAGGTGGCTCGACACGTCGGCGTCGTCCAGGTTGAGCCAGAACTGGTAGAAGGCGTAGGGCGAGAGCATCCCCGGGTCCAGCCAGATCGCGCCGCCCGCAGTCTTTCCGTACTTCTCCCCATCCGACCTCGTCAGCAACGGGGTTGCGATGGCGTGGACGTTCACCCCCTCGACTCGGCGGATGAGCTCGACGCCCGCAGTGAGGTTTCCCCACTGATCGCTGCCGCCGGTCTGCAGGCGGCAGCCATACCGCCGGTAGAGCTCGAGGTAGTCGTAGGCTTGCAGGATCTGGTAGCTGAACTCCGCGTACCCGATCCCGATCTCCGATCTCATCCTGGCCGCGACGGCCTCCTTCGCGAGCATCCGGTTGACCCGGAAGTGCCGCCCGATGTCCCGGAGGAACTCGATCGCGCTCAGCGGTGCGGTCCAGTCGAGGTTGTTCACGATCCGCACCGCGTTCGGCCCCTCGGCCGAGAAGTACGGCCGGACCTGGGCCTTGAGCCGTTCGACCCAGCCGGCGACCACTTCGGGATCGTGCAGCGTGCGCTCCCGGTCCGGGTTCGGGTCGCCGATGAGCCCAGTGGACCCGCCAACGAGGATGATCGGACGGTGCCCGGCCTGCTGCAACCGACGGGCGGTAAGCAACTGCACCAGGTTCCCGTGGTGGAGGCTCGGCGCGGTCGGGTCGAAGCCCACGTAGAACGTGACCGGCCCGGAATCCAGCGCCTCGCGCAGCGCGTCCTCGTCGGTGGACAACGCCACCAGGCCACGCCACTTGAGCTCGTCCAAGATCCCTTTCGTGATCTCCGTCACGTCACGCCCTTCCGTAGGTCTGCGCCGATCGATGCAGCTCAGGCTCGACATACCGACGCCTGTCGCCCTCACCTCATTCTGTCAGCCACCGGCGGCGGCATGTCGAACGGCATATACCTGATCCGCGCCGGCCGCCGGGTTCACGCTCGCCGGGTGCGGGTGTGCCTGCGGTACGCCGACACCGTCGGCTCGCCGTCCAGCCAGAACCGCCAGGGCCGGTCCGCCGCCCGGGCCAGGCCCACACGTGGGCCCGACCGCACCTGGTCGGCCGGAGGCCCAACCGCGGGACGGGCCAGCCACAGATCCGTGCCCGGGCCCACGACGTCGGCCCCGTTGTCCGCACCGGTCAGCCCGAGGGTGCGCGCCAGCCGCGCCGGACCTCGGGCGAGTTGCCGGTCGTCCCGTGCGGACGGCCGCCGCGCACGCGCGATCTCCAGCCCTTCGACCACCTCGCCGGCACGCAGCAGCACGGCGCTTGCCCTGCCGTCCTCACGGCACACCAGGTTCGCGCACCAGTGCATGCCGTAGGTGAAGTACACGTACAGGTGTCCCGGGGGGCC
>CAZMXH010000570.1:0-2005 GCA_964570165.1 uncultured Actinomycetes bacterium | reverse complement strand
CCCGATCAGCAGCATCATGCCGGGTTGCCGGTCCCGGATCTCGGCGACTGCCCCAACGACGAACGGCCTGCCGCCGTAGACGTAGATCGCCGTCCCGAGGACAGGCGCGATCCACTCGATCCCGGTGAACTGCAGTTCGTAACCGAACCATTCCATGATGCTCGGGCTGGTCAGCACCACCGGAATGGTGAGGATCAGGGATAGCCAGAACCGGTCCCGGAACATCGCGGGGCTGTGGCCGGCATGCTTGTCGTGGCTCCCATGCCCACCGTGTCCGTGAGCTTCATGGGAGTCCGTGGCCGCCGAGCCGGTGCGGCTGCCCTCGCCAGCCTTATGGGCTGCATGCGTGGACGTGTGGTGGTCGGCCCCGGAGTTGCCCTGGTCGAGCAGCCCTTCGGTCGACTCGTGCGGGTTCATCGGTCGTCTCCTCTGCGTCGAACGGAGAGCAATGGAGCTGCTATACCCCCTTAGGGTATAGCAGAGCGGCCGCCGAGTCGACCGCAGCGCCTCGAGCACGGCAACAGACCGCGACACAGCAGAGCGAGGTCATCCCGAGGGCTGGCAGCGCGGGCACCAGAACAGGGCCCGTCCTGCCCTCTCGCCGCGCACGATCAGCGTGCCGCAGCGCCGGCAAGGCTCGCCTGTTCTGCCGTACACCCAATGGCGCTGGCCGGGACGACGGTCCCCAGTGGTGATGTGACCCGAGCGGTCGCGGTTCGCCCACAGCACCTTTCGAGCCAGGCGGACCATGCGGTCCAGATCCCCCGCCTCACTGACAGGGGTTAGGGGATGCACGCCGCGGAGAAAGAGCAACTCGGCCGCGTACACGTTGCCAATCCCCGCAAGGTTCCGCTGGTCGAGGAGGGCCTCAGCGATCGCCCGGTCGGGGGATGCGGTCAGCCGCCGGACTGCGTCGGCCGGGTCCCAGTCGGGCCCCAGCAGGTCGGGGCCGAGGTGGCCGACGAGATCGCCCTCGTCCACGGTCCGCACGAGATCGAGCCGGGCCAGGTCCGACCCGACGGCCAGCCAGCGGTCGTTCACCAGCACCGCTCGCACTCGCGGGTCCGCTGGGCTCGGAACCCGCCCGCCCGCCGGCCGTACCCGCCACGATCCGTCCATGCCAAGGTGCGAGTGCAGCGTGAGGTCGGGCTCGATCCGGATCAGCAGGTGCTTGCCGCGTGCCACGACCTCGCGGACGATCCTGCCTCGCAGGTCGGCGGTCGCGTGGCGAGGCACGCGCAGGTCGGCGTGCGTGAGCGCCGCGCCGGAGAACGCGCCGTGCAGCCGCTGAGCGGTCTGCCAGACGGTGTCACCTTCGGGCACTGCGTCCCGCCGTTCTGCACAGAAGTGGCCTGTCCAGCCGGGACCCGGTGTTGCCGCGCAAGCTGTCTGGACGACCCCCGGCGGCAGCCCGGGTGTGGTACCGCCGCGGGGCTAGCGACTCAGGAGCAACACAGTCAGTGGCTGGTTTCACTTTGATCGATTTCTCGGATTATTAGGTCGGCTTCACAATCCCTCTGGCGTACTTGGGCGGTAAGTGGCGTTCCGAGCTTCGACCGATGCCGTACTGATCGCACGCGTCCGCGCGGGCGACACGGCGTCCTACGACGAGTTGTACCGGCGGCATTTCGACGATACGCGGAGGTTAGCCCGCCTCGTAACCTGGACCGACGAGGAGGCCGAGGAGATCAGGGCCGAGGCGTTCACCAGGGTACTGGCGCGGTTGCGGGCCGGCGGTGGTCCCGCCGACGACTTCGTGCCGTACCTGCGCACTATCGTTCGGAGGCTGGCCGTCGACCATCGGCGGTCTGCGCGTCATGAGGTTTCGGTCCCCGGGCCGGGCGTCATGGAGGCCATTCCCGAGCCGGACGACGAGATCGACATTGTGACCACCCGAACCATGGTCCGGCAGGCCTATGAGACGTTGCCGCCGCGCTGGCAGCAGGTGCTGTGGCACACCCGTGGATGTGGCGATCCCGAAGCTGCGGCAGGGATCGTACTTTCC
>CAZMXH010000569.1:0-2007 GCA_964570165.1 uncultured Actinomycetes bacterium | reverse complement strand
CTGCCCCAGGCACGCGTGCCTGGTTCAGCGGGGGCAACCCTGCCGAACTTGATCGAACCGCGCGACCGCGTACCCTTGCCCGCAGGATGGAAAGCGAGCGGAGGGGTATTGGCCGATGATGGCGTCGCGGGCGAGCGGAGCCGCCGAACGCATCGCGGTGGTCATCGAGAAACTGCTCGGAGAGCCGACACCGCTGCGCATCCGGGCATGGGACGGCAGCGAGGCCGGGCCGCGACACCAGCCGACACTGGTCGTCCGTTCCCGGCGCGCTATTCGGCGGCTGCTCTGGCACCCCGACGAGATCGGCTTGGGTCGAGCCTGGGTCGCCGGCGAGATCGACGCGGACGGCGATCTGGAGGAGGCGTTGCGGCGCCTCGAGACCGTGGGCCGGAACCTCGCCGAGCGGCGGCGGTTGGCCCCGCTGGAGCGGGCGGAGGTGTACCGCGCGGCCGTGCTGCTGGGCGCCGTCGGGCCTGCCCCGAAGCCGCCGCCCGAAGAGGTCGACCTGTCCGGCGACCGGCACTCCAAGCACCGCGACCGGGACGCGGTCAGCCACCACTATGACGTGGGCAACGACTTCTACGAGCTCGTCCTCGGTCCGTCGATGGTGTACTCGTGCGCCTACTGGGCCCGCCCGGATGATCCGGCGTACGCGCTGGAGGACGCCCAGCGCGACAAGAACGAGCTGATCTGCCGCAAGCTCGGACTGCGGAAGGGCATGCGGCTGCTCGACGCCGGCTGCGGCTGGGGCGCCCTCGTGATTCACGCCGCGCGCGAGTACGGCGTCCACGCCGTGGGCATCACGATCTCGCACGAGCAGGCGGAGTACGCCCGGGAGAAGGTCTACGACGCCGGGCTGTCCGGTCAGGTGGAGATCCGGGCGCAGGACTGGCGCGACCTCGACGACGAGCCGTTCGATGCGATCGCCAGCATCGGGATGGCCGAGCATGTCGGGCGAGAGAACTGGCCGGAGTACGCCCGACGGCTGCATGACTTGCTGCTGCCCGGTGGCCGGCTGGTCAACCACCAGATCGTGCGCCGGCCCGGGCCGCCCAGGGAAGGGCGCACGTTCATTGACGCGTACGTCTTCCCGGACGGCGAACTGCTGCCGCTGTCCGACGTGGTCGGCGTGCTGGAGAACGCCGACCTGGAGGTCCGCGATGTCGAGAACCTGCGCGAGCACTACGCGCGGACGCTGCGCCGCTGGGTTGCCAACCTCGAGGCCGCGTGGGACCGAGCGATCGAGCTCGCCGGTGCCGGGCGGGCCCGGGTGTGGCGGCTGTACATGACCGGGTCGGCGATGTCTTTCGAAGCCGGGAGGATCGGGGTCGCCCAGGTGCTCGCCGTCCGGCGGCATGCGGACGGGCGCAGCGAGCTGCCCATGACGCGGGCGTCCTGGGCAGGTGTAGGCGCCGTCGCATCCGCGGGGAGGGCGGCATGACCACCATCGCATTGACCGTCATCGGCCATGACCGACCCGGGATCATCGCTGCGGTGACGGCGGAGCTCGCGGACCTGGGCCTCAACCTCGAGGACTCCACCATGACCCTGCTGCGCGGGCACTTCGCCATGATGCTGATCTGTACTGGTCCCGTCACCCCGCCGGAGGTCGAGAAGGCGCTGGAGCCGTTGACCGTCGATGGGTCGCTGCTGGTGTCGGCCCGCGAGGTGACGCCGGAGCCCGAGCGGCCGGCCCGCGGGGCGCCGTACGTGCTCAGCGTGCACGGCGGCGACCGGCCCGGAATCGTCTCGGCCGTGACCCGTGAGCTGGCCGCAGCAGGTGGGAACGTGACGGACCTGACCACAAGGCTCACCGGCGACTTGTACGTCTTGGCCGCCGAGGTCGACCTCCCGGAGGGGACGAACGTGGGCGCGCTCGGGGACCGGCTCGCGGCCGTGGGTGCCGACCTCGGGGTTGAGGTGGTGCTGCGCCCGCAGGAGACCGACGTCCTGTGAGCCGCGTCGCCGACTGGTCGGTAGCCGAGCTCGGCGTCGAGGGACGGGTGC
>CAZMXH010000568.1:0-2014 GCA_964570165.1 uncultured Actinomycetes bacterium | reverse complement strand
GTTGATCGCCGGGAACAGCAACTGCCCGGCCTCGGCCAGCTGATACAGCCGGTGCACCCCGGTGGTGGTCTCCTCGGTCACCCCCCGCACCCCGGCGGCCAGCGTGGACCACCGCGACCCGTCAGCGGCCAGCGACGCCCGCAGCCGGCCCAGCACCACCCGCCACTCCTCGGAATCACCGGCGCCCGCCGACGGCACCGCCCCGGCCTTCTCATACTCCACACCCTTGTGCACCAGCAGCGTCGCATCCCCGCCATCATCGAGGATCATGTTCGGGCCCTGCCCATCCGGCCACGACAACATCCGCTCGGTACACCACCAATACTCCTCCAGCGACTCCCCCTTCCACGCGAACACCGACACCCCCCGCGGGTCGTCCGCAGTACCCTCCGGGCCCACCACCGCCGCCGCCGCCGCCTCATCCTGGGTGGAGAAGATGTTGCACGACGCCCACCGCACCCGCGCCCCCAACGCCACCAGCGTCTCAATCAACACCGCCGTCTGCACCGTCATATGCAACGACCCCGAAATCCGCGCCCCAGCCAACGGCCGCGACCCCCCATACTCCGCACGCAACGCCATCAACCCCGGCATCTCATGCTCCGCCAACCGAACCTCATGACGGCCAAACTCCGCCAACGACAGGTCAGCGACGGCGAAGTCGATCCCGTTGATGGTGCGCAGCTTCTCGGTCATCGAGTGAACTCCCTTTGCTTGTCAGGTGTTGAAGTACGTGGCCTCGGGATGGTGGGCCACGAACGCGTCGGTCGAATGCTCCGGGTGCAGTTGGTGCTCCTCGGAGAGCTTGACGCCGATCCGGTCCGGTTCGAGCAGATCGACGATCTTGCCTCGGTCCTCCAGGTCGGGGCAGGCCCCGTAACCGAGCGAGAAGCGGGCGCCCCGATAGCCGAGGCGGAAGAACTCGGTCACGTCCTCCGCGTCCTCGGCCGACACGCGCGTACCGGAGGCGAACTGCAGCTCCTCGCGGATCCGCCGGTGCCAGTACTCGGCGAGCGCTTCGGTGAGCTGCACGCCGAGACCGTGCACCTCGAGGTAGTCGCGGTAGGCGTTGTCCTCGAACAGCCCGGCCGCGACGTCGGCGATCGGCTGGCCCATGGTCACCAGCTGGACGGGCAGCACATCCACCTCGCCGCGGCGTTGCGCTTCGGAGCGCGGGCGGTAGAAGTCGGCCAGGCACAACCGGCGCCCCGCAGCCTGCCGCGGGAAGGTGAACCGGCAGCGTTCGGACGCGTCGGGCTCCGGTGCTTCGAGCACGACCAGGTCGTCGCCCTCCGCGACGCACGGGAAGTAGCCGTAGACGACGCCCGCGTGGGCGAGGACGCCCTCCGTGGTGAGCCGGTCGAGCCAGTACCTCAGCCGCGGGCGGCCCTCGCTTTCGACCAGTTCCTCGTAGGTCGGGCCAGCGCCATCGCGCGAGCCACGCAGGCCCCACTGTCCGAAGAACGTCGCCCGCTCGTCCAGCATCGCCGCGTAATCCGCCACAGACAGCCCGCGGACGACCTCGGAGCCCCAGAACGGCGGACGGGGGACCGGAACATCGGTCGCGACGTCGGACCGCTGCGGCTTCGCGGGGTGCTCGCCGCCGTTGGCGGCAGCGGCCCGGGCCGCCATGATGCGCTTCGACCGTTCGCGCCGCGCCCGCCGCTCCGCGCGCTTGGCCTCGAGCTCGTCGTCGGCGGGCGACACCTCGCCGCGCTTGCGGGCCATCAGCGAATCCATCAGCCGCAGCCCTTCGAACGCATCCTTGGCGTAGCGCACCTCGCCCTCGTAGAGGCGGTCGAGGTCGTCCTCGACATAGGCACGGGTCAGCGCCGCTCCCCCGAGGAGCACCGGCCAGTCCGCTGCGATCCGCCTGGCGTTCATCTCCTCCAGGTTCTCCTTCATGACGACCGTGGACTTGAACAGCAGACCCGACATTCCGATGGCGTCGGCGCGGTGCTCGATCGCGGCGTCGAGGATCGCGTTGATCGGCTGCTTGATGCCGATGTTGACC
>CAZMXH010000567.1:1490-2019 GCA_964570165.1 uncultured Actinomycetes bacterium | reverse complement strand
GACGCGCCACCCACCCGGCGAGCGTGACAGTCTGTCCGGCGTGGTCGGCCCGGAGCTCTCCGGCCGCATGGGTACGAAGCACAGCGGTCCTTTCACACTGTTCAGGGGATGCGAGGCGTCACCGATCCTACGGAAGACCCGCACGCGAAACCGAACCGATTTGGGTGGACGCTCAGATCAATGACAGCTGCTGCGGCGGCGCGCCGTCGGTTCTCTCCGAAGCGGCGCCATCGGCGGGTGCGCCGTCCGACCTTGTCCGCGCGCCGCCGGCCTCCACGCCCCGCGCCGCGCCGCCGGCGGCATGGTCCAGCCCGTGGCGCGCCAGCAACGGTGCGAGGCGCTCACCCAGCCAGTCCGTGTAGTGGCGCGGAACGTAGGCGCCGCGCCGGTACAGCCGCTGGTACCTGGCCACGAGCTCCGGCCGCTCCCGCCGCAGCCACCGGAAGAACCACTCCCGCGCCCCCGGGCGCAGATGCAGCACGATCGGCGTAACGCTCGTCGCGCCCGCGGCGGCGATCTCGGCGACGGC
>CAZMXH010000567.1:0-1480 GCA_964570165.1 uncultured Actinomycetes bacterium | reverse complement strand
TCGGTGAGCCACGGCAGGACGGGCGCGAGCAGCACTCCGCAGTCGAACCCGGCGTCCCGGATCGCGCGGACGAGGTCCAGCCGCGCGCGGGGCGTCGGCGTTCCCGGCTCGATCAGCCGGTGCAGCTGGCCGTCGTGGACGCCGAGCGACACCGCGAGCCGCACCGGTACCTGACGCGCGGCGTCCCGCAGCAGGCCGAGATCGCGCCGCAGCAGCGTTCCCTTCGTGAGAATCGAGAACGGCGTACCGGAGCCGGCCAACGCCTTGATCGTGCCGGGCATCAGGCGGTACCGGCCCTCCGCCCGCTGGTACGGGTCGGTGTTGGTGCCAAGCGCGACGTGCTCGCGGGTCCACGAGGGGCGGGCGAGCTCCCTGGCGAGCACCTCGGGAGTGTTCACCTTCACCACGATCTCGGTGTCGAACCCCGTGCCGGTGTCGAGCTCCAGCCACTCGTGGCTGCGGCGGGCGAAGCAGTTGTGGCTGACCACCCCGTTCGCGATGAAATCCCCGGTGCCGGTGGTGATGTCGTACATGGTGAGCTCCTCGTCCACCGGCTGCATGTCTGTCACCTTCAGCCCCGGCTCGCTGGTGACCGTTGCGCCGTCGACGGCCCGCCTGCGCGCATGACGGGGCAGCTGGCGTAGCCGGGCGCCGCCCACTAGCTGGTCGGCGAGCGTAAGCTCGGACACCTGCACCCAGCCCCTGGTGGTCAGCAGCCGGTGGTCGGCGCTGGCGACCAGGGCGGCACCGTCCGCCAGCGCCACGCGGAACGCCGGCTTCGTGGTTTGCCAGTGCGCCACCACGTCGGTCAGGATGTATCGCCGCCGGCGGCCGCGCCGCTCCGTCCCGTAGACGGTGTCTCCCACCTGGATCTCCGACAGCGGGCGGTGCTTGCCGTTGCCCAGCAGGATCGGTGTGTCACCTGCCAGGCAGTACACGCACGCGTGGGTGCACCCGCGATAGGGGTTGACCGTCCACTGGAACGGCACGTACGACTCGCCCGGGACCCGGTTCAGGACGCTGCGGGCTCGTACCTCGTGAAATGTGACGCCGGCGAACTCGGGTGTCTGGACGCTGCGGACCAGGCCGGGGATCCGCGAAAGCCCCGGCAGCGCTCCCGTGGCGGGAGCGTCGAGCGCCTGGGCCTGCCATCGCATACTTTATTCGAACATACGTTGCCATGCGAAATCAAGTCCGGCGGCTCGAGGGCGGCGGTCACCGGTCCGGCGCAGCGTGGCTCGGCTCGGGCCGGGATGGCTCAGGTCAGCATCTCCGGCCACGCATCCGCGGCCGGCGGCATCCAGGCGCCGGGGTCGGCGTCCACCTGCTCGCCGCTTCGAATGTCCTTTACCTGGTGCGGGCTGTCCTCGCGCCCAAGGAACCAGACGTACGGGATCCCGCGCCGGTCGGCGTAGCGGATCTGCTTGCCGAACTTCGCCGCCGTCGGCGCGACCTCGCAGGCGATGCCCCGCCGGCGCAG
>CAZMXH010000566.1:0-2036 GCA_964570165.1 uncultured Actinomycetes bacterium | reverse complement strand
GGCGCCGGCGAACCCACTGAACGTGATCGACCGAGGGGCTGCATGACGGGAGGGCCATGTTCATCGGCACGCTGAGCCTCGACGTGCTGCTCGGGGACGTGCGGTCGCTGAAGCAGAAGCGGTCGGTCGTCCGCCCGATCGTCGCGGAACTGCGGCGGAAGCTGGACGTGAGCGTCGCCGAGGTCGGCTGTCTCGACGTGTACCGGCGGGCTGAGATCGGAGTCGCAGTCGTGGCGGCCGACGCCGGCCACTGCCGGCAGGTGCTCGACACCGCCGAACGGCTGGTCGTCGGCCGGCCGGAGATCGAGGTGCTCTCGGCGCACCGCACGTTGCACAACGACGGGGACTACGAGGGGGCGTACGACGATGGGTGACCGGACCCGGAGCCGTCGGCTTGCCGACCGCATCCAACAGATCGTGGCGGAAACCCTGAGGCTGCGGGTGAAGGACCCGCGCCTGGGCTTCATCACCGTGACCGAGGCTCGTGTCACCGGCGACCTGCGGGAAGCGACCGTCTACTACACGGTGTACGGCGACGAGCGCGAACGGGCCGCTACGGCCGCGGCTCTCGAGAGCGTCAAGGGGCTGCTGCGCTCGGAGGTCGGGCGGCAAACCGGCGTCAAGTTCACTCCCACCCTGGAGTTCGTCCCCGACGCCGTGCCCGACAGCGCAGCGAACATCGAGGGCCTCATTCGCAAGGCCAAGGAGGCCGATGCGGAGGTGGCCCGATCCGCGGCGCGTGCGGCCTACGCGGGCGAGCCGGACCCGTACCGCAAGCCGGCCGGCGAAGGCGGCGCCGAGGACGAGAGCACGTGAGCGAGGGGCTGGTCGTCGTCGACAAGCCTGCGGGTTGGACGTCGCACGACGTCGTAGCCAAGGTCCGCAAGCTGGCCGGTACCCGCAAAGTGGGGCACGCGGGCACACTCGATCCGATGGCTACGGGCGTGCTGTTGCTCGGCGTGGGCCGCGCCACGAAGCTGCTCGGCCATCTGTCGCTGACCGACAAGGCCTACCGCGCGAGCATCAGGCTCGGTGCAAGCACAGTGACCGACGACGCCGAGGGCCAGGTCACTGGCGGCAGCGACGCGTCGGGCGTGAGCCGGCAGGAACTCGAGGCGGCGGTTGCCGCCCTGACCGGCGAGCTGCAGCAGGTGCCGAGCACGGTCTCCGCGATCAAGGTGGACGGCGTCCGGTCCTACGCCCGGGTCCGCGCAGGCGACGAGGTCGCGCTGCGCCCCCGAGCGGTGACGGTGTACCGGTTCGACATCGACGACGTCCGCCCCGAGGGACCGTATCTGGACGTGACGGCGACGATCGAGTGCTCCTCCGGGACGTACGTGCGCGCCCTCGCACGCGACCTCGGCGCGGCCCTCGGCGTCGGCGGGCACCTGACCGCGCTGCGCCGGACCAGGGTGGGCCCCTACGACGAGACCGTTGCCCGTACGCTGGACGAGCTCGCGGCGCGCTTCGAGGTGCTGACGCTCGAGGAGGTCGCAGCCGCCGCGTTCCCCCGGGTAGACGTCGACGCCGAGACTGCTGCCCGGGTCGTCCACGGCGTGCCGCTGCCCGCGACGGGCCTGGGCCCGGGCCCGGTAGCGGTGTTCGGCCCGGATGGCACGCTGCTGTCGCTGGTCGAGGATCGGGGCCCCCGCGCCAAGCACCTTGCGGTTCTCGCGCCCGATCGGGCCGGGCGGCCGCACTAGGCTTCCGGAGGCCGCCCGCCGGATCGGCGACGAGGGATGCTCATGAGGAGTATGCGAATGGCGGTCTGGCGCTCGCCTGCCGACGTACCGGCCGACCTCGGCCGCACGGTCGTGACGATCGGGGTGTTCGACGGCGTGCACCGCGGCCACCGGGTGGTGCTGGAGCGGGCGGCACAGCATGGCCGCGACGCCGGTCTCCCGGTGGTGGCGGTGACGTTCGATCCCGATCCGCTGGAGGTGATCCGCCCCGATGCCGCGCCGCCGGCTTTGACCTCGGTGGACCACCGTGCCGACCTGCTGCAGGCGAGCGGCGCCGACCATGTGCTGGTCCTG
>CAZMXH010000565.1:0-2047 GCA_964570165.1 uncultured Actinomycetes bacterium | reverse complement strand
TTTCCCATGGAACCGAGGCAGCGCGAGGGGACGCCGGGAATGGATCTGCTAATCCTGCCGCTCTGGCTGGCGACCGCCGCCGTCACGGCGCTGTTGTTCGGCTTGGTCGCACAGCGGTTGCTCGGCATCCGGCTCGGCCTGGTTCGGCTGATCACCGCCGGTGTGTTCGCGATCGCGATCAACGGCCCGATCAGCTACGGAATCGTCCGAGATTACGGCGAGGGGCCGCCGACCGGGTCGCAGGCGGCCACCGTGGCGGCCCTGCTGCTCCTCGCCATCGCCACCACCGTTCTGGCCTCGATGATCTTCCTTGTGATCATCGAGGCGTTCGTGCCTCTCGGCTCCCTGCCACCGCCGCTCGTCTGGGGCCGCGGGCTGCGAGCCAGGCTGGCTCGAACACGGCGGTACTGGCAGATCATCGGCGTCGCGCTACGCAACGGTCTCGGCCCTTACATCCGCGACAGCCGCCGCAGAACCCTCGAGGACCCCGGCGGGCGCAGGCATCTCGGGGTGGTCCTCCGCCAGACGCTGAATGCCGGCGGTGTGACGTTCGTCAAGCTCGGCCAGATCCTTTCCACACGACGTGATCTGGTGCCGCCGGAGCTGGTGGACGAGCTCAGCAAGCTGCAGGACAACGCTGAGCCGCTGCAGTGGCGGGACGTCGAAGGCGTGCTTGAAGCCGAGCTCGGCCAGCGTGTCGACGAGATCTTCGAGACGTTCGAGAAGGTGCCGCTGGCCGCAGCGTCTATCGGCCAGGTGCACGCAGCCCGGCTACGGTCGGGGGCCGACGTGGTCGTGAAGGTGCAGCGGCCGGGGATCCGCCCGGTTGTGCAGCGCGACCTGGACATCGCTCAGCGCGTCGCCGCCCGCCTCGAGTCCGCGACGGGCTGGGGACACACGCTCGGCCTGCGTTCGCTTGCGGCCGGGCTCGCCGACGCGCTGATGGAGGAGCTCGACTACCGGGTCGAGGCCGAGAACATCCTGACCGTCTCCCGAGCCGCCGCCGCGCATCCGCATCACCGGGTCAAGGTTCTTGAGGTCTATCCGGCGCTGTGTACCGAGCGCGTCCTGGTGATGGAGCGCTTGAACGGCATCCCCCTCCACGCGGCTGCCCCTGCCGTCCGAGACCGTGGGCTGGACCGCCAGGAGCTTGCCCGTTCGCTGCTCGACTTCCTGCTCCGGCAGATCCTGCTGGACGGCGTCTTCCACGCCGACCCCCACGCCGGCAACGTCCTGCTGCTCGAGGACGGGCGGCTCGGTCTTCTCGATTTCGGTTCCGTCGGACGGCTCGACGCCGGGTTGCAGGAGGCCTTCCAACGGCTGCTGCTCGCGGTCGACCGCGGCGACCCGCTCGGGACGACAGACGCGCTGCTCGAACTGGTACCGCGGCCGGACACCGTGGACGAGCAGCGGCTCGAGCGGGATCTCGGTAGGTTCCTCGCTCGGTACGTGGACTCCGCTTCGAGGTCGACCGTCCGGATGTTCGGCGACCTGTTCCGGATCGTGACCGACCACGAACTGTCCGTCCCGCCCGAGCTTGCTGCGGTGCTGCGGGCATTGGGCACGGCAGAAGGGACCGTAGCGAATATCGCGCCCGACTTCGATCTGGTCAGCGAGGCACGCACGCTGACGGCGGCCTACCTCACCGAGCAACTCGAGCCGGACGCGCTGCGGCAGGCCGTCACGGACGAGATCGTCGCCCTGGTACCGATCCTGCGCCGGCTACCCAGGCGCATCGAGCGCATCGCCGCAGCCGTCGAGCACGGGCGGGCCGGCGTCAACGTCCGCTTGTTCGCCGACGAGAGGGACCGGCAGGTCGTCACGGACCTGCTGCACCAGGTGCTGCTCACCGCGCTGGCGGCCGCGATCGGGCTCATCGCCGTCCTGCTGCTGGGAACGGACGGCGGGCCCAGGGTAACGGACTCGATCAGCCTCTACGCGCTGTTCGGTTACAACCTGCTGGTCGTCAGCGGCATCCTGGCACTGCGCGTGCTCGCCACCATCTTCCGCCGGTCGTAGGAGTCGGTTGACCACGTTCAGCGGGGTG
>CAZMXH010000564.1:0-2051 GCA_964570165.1 uncultured Actinomycetes bacterium | reverse complement strand
GGATCGACACCTACTTCACCCGGGTCTACAACCCGGTGTGGACCAACCCCGACGGGCTGAGCGGGGTCGAGGTGCTCACCGACGAGAGCCTGGTCGGCCTGCATGTGGCGCTGACGCCCACCTGGAGCGAGACCGCGTTCTTCGCCGACTACGTGCTGCCGATGGGCGTCGGGTCCGAGCGGCACGACCTGCACTCTTACGAGCAGTACGACGGGCAGTGGGTCGGGTTCCGGCAGCCGGTGCTGCGCGCCGCGCGCGAGCGGGCGGGGGAGACGGTGACCGACACCCGGCAGGTGAATCCCGGCGAGGTGTGGGAGGAGAACGAGTTCTGGATCGAGCTGTCCTGGCGGATCGATCCGGACGGCAGCCTGGGCATCCGCCAGTACTACGAGTCCAAGCAGCGGCCGGGGGAGAAGCTCACCGTCGACGAGTACTACGGCTGGATCTTCGAGAACTCGGTGCCGGGCCTGCCCGAGGCCGCAGCCGCCGAGGGGCTCACCCCGCTCGGCTACATGCGCCGCTACGGCGCGTTCGAGATCAGCACGGAGGTGGGGCCGGTCCACGAGGAGCCCGTCCCGGCCGCCGATCTCGTCGACCCCGCGGAGGATCCGTACGGACGGGTCTACACGCGGGCGCCAGCGCCCCCGTCCGCCAATATCGTCCCGATGGGCGCACCGGACCCCGACCCGGAGGGGCGCCGGCCGGTCGGCGTCCGCGTCGACGGGGTCGTCCGTCGCGGATTCCCCACGCCCAGCGGGAAGCTCGAGTTCTACTCGCGGACGCTGGCGTCCTGGGGCTGGCGGGACGAGGCCGTTCCCGGGTACCTGCGCAGCCACGTGCACCCGGAGGCGATGGACGCGGACCAGCTCGTGCTGATCTCCACGTTCCGGCTACCGACGCAGATCCACACCCGCGGCGGCAACGCGAAGTGGCTGGACGAGCTCTCGCAGACCAACCCGCTGTGGCTCCACCCGAGCGACGCGGCGCGGCTCGGCGTGGCGACCGGCGACCTGGTCGCGGTCGAGACCGAGATCGGGTCGTTCGTCGTCAAGGCGTGGGTGACCGAGGGCATCCGGCCCGGGGTCGTCGCGTGCAGCCACCACATGGGCCGCTGGAAGCTGGGCGAGCAGGGCCAGCGGCAGCTGATGGCCACGGTCGACCTCGACCGCGACGAGGCGGGCAGCTGGCGGATGACCCGGCGCGCGGGGGTGAAGCCGTACCCGTCCAGCGACCCGGACACGTCGCGCATCTGGTGGACCGACGTCGGCGTGCACCAGAACCTCACCTTCCCCGTGCATCCCGACCCCATCTCAGGGCAGCACTGCTGGCATCAGGCGGTGCGGGTGCGCAAGGCTCGGCCGGACGAGGCGTACGGCGACATCACCGTCGACACCGCCAAGGCGCACGAGGTCTACCGGCGCTGGCTTGACCTCGCGCGGGACGCGAGGAAGCACTCGCCGGACGGCACCCGGCGGCCCCGCTGGCTGATGCGCCCGCTCAAGCCGTCCAAGGCGGCGTTCGCGATCCCGGACGGCGACGCGACATGACAGTGCAGGTACCGGCGGGGACGCGGGCGGACCTGTTCCGCGCGCTGGGCGTGCTCGCCGAGCCGCCCGGCGCTGCGCCCGGCCGGGCCGCACACGACCGGCTGGCCGAGCTGGTCGGCATCGCAGCGCCGGCCCGGTCCGCCTGGACGGAGGCGTTCGTCGTCCAGCTGGTGCCCCACGCGTCGGTCTACCTGAGCGCGGACGGCATGCTGGGCGGCGAGGCCGCCGACCGGGTCGCGGGCTTCTGGCGCGCCCTGCGGCTGCCGGTGCCGTCCGACGCCGATCACGTGGCCGCCCTGCTCGGGCTGTACGCCACGCTCATCGAGGCCGAGGCCGCCGAGCCCGCCGAGCCCGCCCGCCCGCGCCAGGTGCTGTGGCGCGAGGCCTGGCGCGCGTTGCTCCACGAGCACCTGCTCAGTTGGCTGCTCGCCTACACCTCCGCGATGGCCGGCACTCTGGACTGGGCCTACCCGCCGCTCATCCTGGCCAACGCCGCCGCGGCGG
>CAZMXH010000563.1:0-2054 GCA_964570165.1 uncultured Actinomycetes bacterium | reverse complement strand
ACTGGATCGTGTGGCAGCTGAGCGGCGTCTACATCCGAAACAACTGCACCGCCGGGTACAAGGGCATCCGGCAGGACGGCGAGTACCCGTCCCGGGACTACCTCGCGGCGCTGAACCCCGAGTTCGCCGGCTTCGTCGAGCAGAAGCTGGACCAGCCGATCGGCCGGCTCGGCGAGCGGGCGGGCGGGCTCACCGCGCAGGCGGCGCAGTGGACCGGCCTGCCGGAGGGCATCGCGGTCGCGGTCGGCAACGTCGACGCGCACGTCACGGTGCCGGCGGCCAACGCGGTCGAGCCGGGTCAGATGGTCGCCATCATGGGGACGTCCACCTGCCACGTGATGAACGGCACGGCCCTGCGGAACGTCCCGGGGATGTGCGGGGTTGTGGACGGCGGCATCATGGACGGCTACTGGGGGTACGAGGCCGGCCAGACCGGTGTCGGCGACATCTTCGCATGGTTCGCCGACACCTCCGTTCCGCCCGAGTACCACGCCGAGGCCGACCGTCGCGGCCTGGACATCCACGACCACCTCTCCGAGTTGGCGGCCGCGCAGCGGGTGGGCGAGCACGGTTTGATCGCCCTGGACTGGCACAACGGCAACCGCTCCGTGCTGGTCAACCATGAGCTGTCGGGGGTCGTGGTCGGGCAGACGCTGGCGACGCGGCCGGAGGACACCTACCGCGCGCTGCTGGAGGCGACCGCGTTCGGCACTCGGAAGATCATCGACTCGTTCATCACGGCCGGCGTCGACGTCACCGAACTCGTGGTCGCCGGCGGACTGCTGAAGAACCGTTTCCTGATGCAGATCTACGCGGACGTGACGCGTTTGCCGCTGTCGGTGATCGGCTCCGAGCAGGGGCCCGCGCTCGGCTCGGCGATCCACGCTGCAGTGGCCGCGGGCGCGTACCCGGACGTGCGCGCTGCGGCCGCGGCAATGGGGCGGTCCGAGCGGGCGGTCTACACGCCGGATCCCGACCGCGCCGACGCGTACGACGAGCTCTACGCCGAGTACGTGACGCTGCACGACTACTTCGGCCGCGGCTCGAACGATGTGATGCACCGGCTTCGCGAGATGCGCCGAAAGGCGTTGTCGGCATGACCGGGGACGGCTCGCAACCCATCCTCGAGGCAGTGCGCCGCAACGTCTGTGACTTGCACGCGGAACTGGTCCGCTACCGCCTGGTCGCCTGGACGTCGGGCAACGTGTCGGGCCGGGTGCCTGGGACCTCGACATTCGTGATCAAGCCCAGTGGAGTCTCGTACGACGAGCTCACACCGGAATCCATGGTGGTGTGCGACCTGGACGGGACACCGGTGGCCGGCGACCTTGCGCCGTCCAGCGACACCGCCGCGCACGCCTACGTGTACCGGCACCGGCCGGACGTCGGAGGGGTCGTCCATACCCACTCCACGTACGCGACTGCCTGGGCGGCGCGGGGCGAGGAGATCCCGTGCGTGCTGACCGCGATGGCCGACGAGTTCGGTGGCGAGATCCCGGTGGGGCCGTTCGCGGTGATCGGGGACGATTCCATCGGCCGCGGCATCGTGTCGACGCTCTCCGGGCACCGGTCGCCGGCGGTGCTGATGCGCCAGCACGGGGTGTTCACGATCGGCAAGAATGCGCGTGCCGCGGTCAAGGCGGCCGTGATGTGCGAAGACGTGGCACGCACGGTTCACATGGCGCGGCAACTCGGCGAGCCGGTGCCGCTCGCGAAGGACGACATCGACCGGCTGTACGACCGCTACCAGAACGTCTACGGGCAACGAGGAGCCGAAGGTATCCAGACATGACTGACCTGAACAACGCCGAGAGCACCAAGAGCATGGAGTGCTGGTTCCTCACCGGAAGCCAGGGACTGTACGGCGAGGAAACGCTACAGCAGGTCGCCGCCCAGTCCGCGCGGATCGCCGAGGCGCTCGACCGGGAGGCCGCCATCCCCGTCCGGGTCGTCTGGAAGCCGGTGCTCACCGAGACCGATGCGATTCGCCGGCTGGCCCTCGAGGCGAACCGTGCCGACGAGTGCGTGGGCGTCATCGCCGGGATGCACACGGT
>CAZMXH010000562.1:0-2076 GCA_964570165.1 uncultured Actinomycetes bacterium | reverse complement strand
GACAGGCGGCCCGGCGAGCTGTCCGGCGGGCAGCGGCAGCGGGTGGCGATGGGCCGCGCGATCGTGCGCGAGCCCAAGGTCTTCCTGCTCGACGAGCCGTTGTCGAACCTGGACGCGAAGCTGCGCGTGACGATGCGCGCCCAGCTGTCCCTCCTGCACAAGCGGCTCGGGGTGACCACGGTGTACGTCACCCATGACCAGATCGAGGCCATGACGCTGGGGCAGCGGGTGGCCGTTCTCAGCGACGGGGTGCTCCAGCAGGTGGACACGCCGCCGAACCTGTTCCATCGGCCGGCGAACCTGTTCGTCGCGGCGTTCATCGGCTCTCCCGCGATGAACCTGGTGAGCGCCCACGTGTCCAACGGGGCGGTGCACTTCGCCGACGTGACGATCCCGCTGCCGGACGGCTCGCCGCTGGCGAGTGCGGACCGGCCGGTGGTGCTCGGGATCCGGCCTACCGCCTTCACGCTCAGCGACGGCAACAGGGACGGGACGATCAAGGCCGTGCCGGACGTGGTCGAGGAACTCGGCGACGAGCGCTATGTCCACTTCGACGTCGACGCGCCACGAGTGGACACCGCCGCCACTCGTGCGGCCGTGGAGGCCAAGTCCGCCGAGGACGTGCTGCTGTTGCCTGAGGACCGGGCACGGTTCACCGTCCGGCTGCCGAGCGACGCGCCCGTCAGCGCCGGACAGCCGGTGGGCCTTGCGGTCAGCCCGGACAGGTTGCACTTCTTCGACCCGGAGGACGGCCAGAGCATCACCTGACGGGCACGTTGTCCGCAACGTGGTCATGAGCGAGCCGCGCCTGGGCGGGCCGCTATCCTGCACAGGTGACCTCGACTCCCGACGCTGCGCTGTACGCCGAGCTTGCGGACGTCGTCGGCTCGCTGCCGGCGGACCAGCAGCCCGAGTGGCCGGACCGCGCCGCGCTCGACAGTGCTGTGGCAGAGTTGCGCGCCATGCCACCGCTCGTGTTCGCTGGGGAGTGCGACACGCTGAAGGAGCGGCTGGCCGCCGTGTCCCGGGGCGAGGCGATCGTGCTGCAAGGCGGCGACTGCGCCGAGACCTTCGACGGCGTGACCGCGGTGAACGTGCGCAACAAGCTGAAGACGCTGCTGCAGATGGCGGTGGTGCTGACGTACGCCGCGAGCGTCCCCGTGGTCAAGGTCGGCCGCCTCGCCGGCCAGTACGGCAAGCCCCGCTCGCGCCCGACGGAGAAGCGCGGCGAGACCACGCTGCCCGCGTACCGCGGAGACATCGTCAACGGGTTCGACTTCTCCGCGGCCGCCCGAACGCCCGACCCGCAGCGGATGGTGCGGGCGTACAACGCGTCGGCGGCTACGTTGAACCTTGCGCGGGCATTCGTTGGCGGCGGGTACGCCGACCTTCGGCAGGTGCACGCGTGGAACACCGACTTCGTCCGGTCCTCTCCGGCTGGGTTGCGCTATGAGCGCCTTGCGGGGCAGATCGACAAGGCGCTGGCGTTCATGAACGCCATCGGGGCGGACCCGGAGCAGCTGCACACGGTCGAGCTCTACTCGAGCCACGAGGCTCTGCTGCTGGACTACGAGCAGGCCCTGACCCGGGTCGACTCCCGCACGGGCCGGGCGTACGACGTGTCGGGCCATTTCCTGTGGGTCGGCGAGCGGACCCGGCGGCCGGACGGAGCGCACATCGAGTTCGCGTCCCGGGTACGCAACCCGGTGGGAGTGAAGCTCGGGCCCTCCACGACGCCCGACGACATGCTCGCGCTGGCCGAGCGGCTCGACCCCGATCGGGAGCCGGGCCGGCTCACCTTCATCACCCGAATGGGTTCGGCGAAGGTCCGGGACGTGCTGCCACCGTTGCTCGAGAAGGCGGTGGCGACCGGGTTGGTCGCGTCGTGGGTGTGCGACCCGATGCACGGCAACACCTACGAGGCGCCGAGCGGCCACAAGACCCGCCGGTTCGACGACGTCATCGACGAGGTACGTGGGTTCTTCGAGGCGCATCGGGCAGTCGGCACCCATCCGGGCGGCGTGCACGTGGAGCTCACCGGCGACGACGTCACCGAGTGCGTGGGCGGGGGAGACC
>CAZMXH010000561.1:0-2076 GCA_964570165.1 uncultured Actinomycetes bacterium | reverse complement strand
TCTTCTTGGTGCCGTGGTCCAGCACATGCCGCAGCAGGTCCTCGTACGCGGTGTTCACGGCGCCCACGACGCCAGCCTAACCGCGGAACCGGGCATCGCCTCGCCAAGCCGTTCACGTACCGTGTCGCCGTGCCCCGGATCCTCGTCGTCGCCGCCGTCGCGCTCGCATTGGCGACGGCGGCCTGCGGCGGGGACGAAACGCCGGCGCCCGCGGTGAGCCCGTCATCGGCCGTCTCTAGCGGTCCGGGCAGCCCATCGGCCACACCAGCCGATCCGCCGTGCAGCGACGAGCCCTGCTACGGCGACGCCGCGATCCTCGGCAGCCTCGACCCGGACGTCATCGAGGGAGTGAGCGGTATGGCGGCGAGCCGCCGTACGCCGGGCCTGTTCTACGTCGTGAGCGATGCCGCGGGCACATCTCACGTGGCGGTCGTTCAGGAGGACGGCACGCCGGTCGCGCAACTCGAGATCGAGGGCATGTCGGCCCGGAACGCCGAGGCGCTGGCCGTCGGGCCGTGCCGCGCCGAAAGCGAGGAGAGCTGCCTGTTCGTCGGCGACATCGGCAACCACGCCGACCTGCCGGACCTCTTCGTGTATCGCGCCGTCGAGCCGGACCTGTCCGAGCCGCCTGCGACGCTTGCCGCCGACGAGCTGCGCTATACCTACCCCGGCTCCCCCACCGATGCCGAAGCGTTGCTCGTCGACGGCGAAGGCCGCCCGCTGATCATCAGTAAGGCGTCGTTCGACGAGGACGCCGGAACCACCGGCCCGACGATCCTGTATCGCGGTGCCCAGGACGGCGGCGTTCTCGAGGACCTCGGCGAGGTCGAGCTGCCGGAGCCGGAGGCACCGGTGTTCGCTGAGCTGGTCGGGCACGTCGTCACGGGTGCGGACGCGTTCGACGGGCGGGTGCTGCTGCGGACGTACGACGACGTCTACGAGTACCGGGCGGACGAGCCGGGCGCCGACCTGGCGGGCTTCCCGGACTGGCCGCGCACCCGGGTGCCATCGCCGTCCCAAGTCCAGTCGGAGACCGTCGCCTACCGCGTCAACGGCTGCGGGTACCTCACCACGTCAGAGATGACCGGCACGATCATCGCCGTGACCTGCTCGGAAGCGCCGTAGCGACGCGGCGTCCCGTCCGGCGAACCGCGGCGGGTGTGTTGGTCACCTGATCGTCGATGTGTCACCTGATCGCTCCTCGGATAGCGATCAGGTGACTCGCTCGCGCCGTGGACGCCGGGTTACTCCTCTGATCGCGTCTCAATATGTGAACGCCAAACGATCAGGTGGGCTGGCAGCACCCTGGGCGGTGAGTTGGTCACCTGATCGCCGCTCGGCACGCGCCTGCGGCTATCGGCGCACCGGCAACTGCGGCCGAACGATCAGTCCGCGGTCGACAGCCGGGCCGCCCGCGCTTCGAGGTAGCGCTGCTCGGGCACGCTCAAGGTGCGCCGCGCGGCAAGCAGGTACTCGTCACGCGCTGCCGCAGGGTCGCCCGCGAGCTCCAGGAGGTGGGCGCGGACGGCGTGGACGCGGTGGTGGCCCGCGAGGGCAGGGTCCGCTTCGGCCGCCGTCAGTTGCCGCAGCGCGACATCCGGTCCGTCGGCCATGGCGACCGCAACGATGCGGTTGAGGGTGACCATCGGTCCTGGCGCGAGGGTGTGCAGCAGTTCGTACAACCTGAGGATTTGCGGCCAGTCCGTGTCCTCGTAACGGACAGCCTCGTCGTGCACGGCGGCGATCGCGGCCTGCAGTTGATACGGGCCGACCGGCCCACTCGCCAGTGTCATGGTGATCAGCTCGACGCCTTCCGCGATCAGCGACCCGTCCCAGCGGGCACGGTCCTGCTCGGCAAGGGGCACCAGGCCGCCGTCGGGGCCCGTCCGCGAGGGCCGCCGGGCCTCCGTGAGCAGCATGAGGGCGAGCAACCCGGCGACCTCCCCGTCGTCGGGCAGCCGATCCCGGAGTTGGCGCGTGAGCCGGATGGCCTCGGTGGTGAGCTCAGCGCGGCTCAGCGACTCGCCGGAGGTAGAGGTGTACCCCTCTTTGAAGATCAGGTACAGCACTCGCAGA